>NZ_JBEOUO010000028.1:0-98806 GCF_040302485.1 Streptomyces sp. NPDC126499
AGCGTTAGGGAAACGCCCGGTTACATTCCGAACCCGGAAGCTAAGCCTTTCAGCGCCGATGGTACTGCAGGGGGGACCCTGTGGGAGAGTAGGACACCGCCGAACAATATTTCAGGACCCCTGGTCCCAGCGTTCATGCTGGGACCAGGGGTCCTTTTTGTTTTTCCTTGGATTCTCTGGAAGCGCGGTGCGGTGCCGGCTGCGCGAGAATGACTGCAGTACCCGAAGACAGGAGTCACGTCGATGTCCACCAACTCTCCCGACGATCGTCCGGAGCGCGAGCCGCGCCGACGGGACGGTGGCGACCGGGGCGGCTTCCGTGGGCCGCGTCGTGACGACAGCCGTGGCGACAACCGAGGTGGCGGCGGTTTCCGCCGCGATGACCGTGGCGGGGACAACCGTGGCGGTGGCGGCGGTTTCCGTCGTGACGACCGTGGTGGCGACCGCCCCGCGTTCCGTCGCGATGACCGCCGTGATGACAACCGTGGCGGTGGCAGCGGTTTCCGCCGTGACGACCGTGGCGGGGACAACCGTGGCGGCGGTTTCCGCCGTGACGACCGTGGTGGCGAGCGGCCGCCCTTCCGTCGTGACGACCGGCGCGATGACCGTGGCGGGGACAACCGTGGTGGCGGTTTCCGTCGTGACGACCGTGGTGGCGACCGCCCCGCGTTCCGTCGCGACGACCGGCGGGATGACAACCGCGGCGGTGGCGGCGGCTTCCGCCGCGACGACCGTGGCGGCGACAACCGTGGCGGCGGCTTCCGTCGCGATGACCGCCGGGATGACCGTCGTGACGATCGCGGTGGCGACAACCGTGGTGGTGGTTTCCGTCGTGACGACCGTGGCGGCGACAACCGCAGTGGCGGTTTCCGTCGGGACGACCGTCCGTCGTTCCGTCGTGACGACCGTGGTGGCGAGCGACCGGCCTTCCGGCGCGATGACAGGCGCGACGACCGCCGTGACGATCGCCGTGATGACAGCCGTGGTGGTGGCTTCCGTCGCGACGACCGTGGTGGCGAGCGGCCGCCCTTCCGTCGCGATGACCGCCGTGATGACCGCCGTGACGATCGCCGTGATGACAGCCGTGGTGGTGGCTACCGTCGTGACGATCGCCGCGACGACAACCGTGGCGGTGGCGGCGGTTTCCGTCGCGATGACCGTCCGTCGTTCCGTCGTGACGACCGTGGTGGCGAGCGGCCGGCCTTCCGTCGGGACGACCGGCGCGACGACCGCCGGGATGACAACCGTGGTGGCGGTTACCGCCGCGACGACCGCGGGGGCGACCGTCCCGCGTTCCGTCGTGACGACCGCCGGGACGACAGCCGGGGTGGCTACCGCGGCCGTGACGACCGGGGTGGCTACGGCCGTCGGGACGACCGTGACCGGGACCGTCCGGACCGGGCGCCCATCAAGCGCCTGCCGATCCCGGACGACGTCACCGGTGACGAGATCGACCAGGACGTGCGCCAGGAGCTGATGAGCCTGCCCAAGGGGCTGGCCGAGGACGTCGCCCGTAACCTCGTCATGGTCGCCCAGCTCATCGACGAGGACCCGGAGAAGGCGTACGAGTACTCCAGGATCGCGCTGCGGCTCGCCTCCCGCGTGGCCGCCGTGCGTGAGGCGGCCGGCTTCGCCGCGTACGCCACGCAGAAGTACTCGGAGGCGCTGGCGGAGTTCCGGGCCGCGCGGCGCATGACCGGCAGCGTGGAGCTGTGGCCCGTCATGGCGGACTGCGAGCGCGGGCTCGGCCGTCCCGAGCGGGCGCTGGCCATGGCCGGTGAGCCCGAGGTGCAGAAGCTGGACAAGGCCGGGCAGGTCGAGATGCGGCTCGTGGCCGCCGGTGCCCGCCGGGACATGGGGCAGCTCGACGCCGCCATCGTGACCCTGCAGAGCCCCGAGCTGGCGTCCAGCGCCAACCACCCGTGGACCGCGCGGCTGCGGTACGCGTACGCCGACGCGCTGCTCGCCGCCGGCCGTGAGCGCGAGGCGCGCGAGTGGTTCGCGAAGGCGCTGGAGGCCGACAAGGACGGCTCGACGGACGCCTCCGACCGGCTCGCCGAGCTGGACGGGGTCGAGTTCGTCGACGCGTTCGACGACTCCGACGACGAGGAGCACGGCGAGGGCCGTGAGGACGACGACCGCGACCGCGATGACCGCGACGACAGCTGACGCCTTGAGGCGCTGACGTCCGTACGAGACGAAGGGCGGAACCCCACGGGGTTCCGCCCTTCGGCGTTTTCGGCGGCGGCTGCCTTCGCTAGCGGTCGCCTTCGGCGGGGGCACCGTCTGCCGGTCGGCCGGTCAGTCGAGCGCCAGGCTCCGCAGCACCAGGCCCGTCGCCGGCTTCGGGCCGAAGGAGGTCGACTTGCGGGGCATCGTGACGCCCTGCCGGGCCAGGTCCCGTACGACCTCCTCCTTCACCGGGTGCATCAGGACCGCCGTACCGCCGCGGCGTTCGGCCTGCTCGACGGCGGCCTCGGTGTCGTGGATGTAGCTGATGTCCTCGGGGGCGTCCGGGATGTGCCAGACGTGGTCGAGGAGGGTGGAGTGCAGGACCGTGGCGTCGAGGGTGCGCCAGGCCTCCGGGCGGTCACCGCGGACGGTGCGGGCCAGCAGGGCCGGGTCGGGGCGGTCGACGAGATGGAAGGAACCGTCGCCGGCGAGGAGGAAGGCGTTGCCCTCGGCGCACGCGGCGGCGAGGACCTCCTGGGCGGCGGAGAGCGGGCCGTCGACGCGGGTGACGCGGAAGCCGTCGCCGAGGGCGGCCAGGGCGGCGAGCGCGTCGGCGACGGGGAGGCGGTTGAGGAGGCGGTGGATGGCGCGGACCCGCAGCGGGTATCGGGCGGTGTCGATCAGCAGGACCAGGCCGTAGTTCCAGGGTCCGGGCGCCGCGTGCTCCTCGCGCAGCCGCAGGTAGGTGGCCCAGCGGTGGTGGCCGTCGGCGATGAGGGCCTGGTGGCGGCTCAGTTCACCGGCGACGGCCGCGAGGTCGGCCGGATCGGTCACCGACCACAGGCGGTGGTGGAAGCCGTCCTCGGTGGTGGTGGACAGCAGCGGTTCGCCGGCGACGACACGGTCGATGACGGCGGCCGCTCCGTCGCCGTCGCCGCGGTAGGTGAGGAGCAGCGGCTCCAGATTGGCGGCGGTGGTGCGCATGAGGGCGGCGCGGTCCTCGACGACGTGCGGCATGACGTCCTCGTGGGGGAGCACGATGCCCTCGGCGGGGGTGGAGAGTTCCAGGGCGCCGATGAGGCCGCGCTGGAGGATGCCGTCGCCGCGCTGCTCGTAGACGTAGAGGGCCGGCTCGGGGTCCGGGGCGAGGATGCCGTCGGCGAGCCAGCGGTCGAGGGTGACGGCGGCCTTGCGGTGACGGGTGCCGGCGGAGACGGCCTGCGGGAGGATCAGCCGCACGATGTTGTGCGGGTCGGCGGACTCGAGGTGGTGCAGTCCGTCGGGCCGTACGACGACGTCGTACGGCGGTGAGGTCACGGCGGCCAGGCTGCCGACCCGTTCGGGTACGTACCGAAGGCCCCGGAAGGGGGCCAGGCGGAGACCGGAGGCGCGGACGTCGTCGGCCGCGTGACCTGAGGTGTTCATCTCGTCATCGTATGTGGGGCTGACCATGGGAGATGATCGGGGGAGCGGGAGAATGTCACACCGATGACGTGAGGAGTGCGTGGCATGACGGAAATCGGCCAGGGACGGGGCAGGAAGCGGCCCGGTGGGAGTGCGCGCGCGCTGAGCGAGGCGTACGACACGGCCCTCCTCGACCTGGACGGAGTCGTCTACTACGCGGGCGGGGACGCCATTCCGTACGCTGTGGAGGCGCTGGAGGCGGCCCGGTCGGGCGGGATGCATCTGGCCTACGTCACCAACAACGCGCTGCGGACGCCGGACGCCGTGGCGCAGCACCTGACGCGGATCGGGGTGCCGGCGGCGGCGGACGATGTGATCACCTCGGCGCAGGCCGTGGCGCGGCTGATCGCCGACGAGGTGCCACCCGGTTCGCGGGTCCTCGTGATCGGTGGTGAGGGGCTGCGGGTGGCGCTGCGCGAGCGGGGGCTCGTGCCGGTGGAGTCGGCGGACGACGATCCTGTGGCGGTGGTGCAGGGGTACGGGGGGCCGGAGCTGCCCTGGGGGCGGCTGGCGGAGGCGAGTTACGCGGTCGGGCGCGGGCTGCCGTGGTACGCGTCGAACACGGACCTGACGATTCCGAGCGCGCGGGGCATCGGGCCGGGGAACGGCGCGGCGGTGGAGGTCGTGCGGATCGCGACGGGGGCCGAGCCGAAGGTGGCGGGCAAGCCGTTGCCGCCGATGCACCGGGAGACCGTGCTGCGGACCGGTGCCGAACGGCCCCTGGTGGTGGGCGACCGGCTGGACACGGACATCGAGGGGGCGTTCAACGGGGATGTCGACTCGCTGCTGGTGCTGACCGGGGTGACGGACGCGGCGCGGCTGCTCGCGGCGGTGCCGGAGCACCGGCCGACGTATGTGGCGGCGGACCTGCGGGGTCTGCTCGCGGCCCAGCCGGAGGTCGTCGACGCCGGGGACGGCGCGTTCCGGTGCGGCGGGTGGACGGCGTCGGTGAGCGGTGGGGCGCTGCTGCTCGACGGCACGCGCGGCGGGGAGGGGGACGCGCTCGATCCCGTCGACGGGGTACGGGCGTTGTGCGCGGCCGCGTGGACGGACGCGGGGGAGGGGGCGTGCGGTCTCGACGCGGGGAAGGCGCTGGAGCGGCTGGGGCTGTGACAGGCCCCGGTCGGCGCTGGGGTGGTGCGACATCCGGTCGGCGCTGTGGTGGTGCGAGATCCCGGTCGACGCTGTGGTTGGGGCGAGATCCCGGTCGGCGCTGGGTCGGTGGCAGGTCTGAGCGGCTGGGTCGGTGACAGGGCCCAGCGGCTGGGTCGGTGAAGGCGCTGGTCCTGCGACGGGGGCCGGTTTCCCCGTTCGTACACGGGATCGATCACCGATGGCAGGGTAGGCTAACCTAACCTCGTGTTGGTCGAGAGTCCCTCCCGTGCAAGCGCGGAGCCGGTCGGCCCTGCCCAGAAGCCGACGCGCCGGAACTCCCTGCGCGCCGTCGGACTGGTCGCGGCCCTCGGAGTCCTGCTGCTGATCTGTGTCCTGAGCATCATGATCGGTGCCAAGCCGGTGCCGCTCGGCGATGTCTGGCACGGCCTGTTCCAGAACAGCGGCATCCGCAACGACGTCATCGTCCACGACGTCCGCGTCCCGCGCACCCTCCTCGGACTGCTGGTCGGCCTGGCCCTCGGCCTCGCCGGCGCCGTCATGCAGGGACTCACCCGCAATCCGCTCGCCGAACCCGGGCTCCTCGGCGTCAACGCCGGCGCCGCCGCGGCCGTCGTGTCCGCCATCGCCTTCCTCGGCGTCACCGACACCTCCGCCTACGTGTGGTTCGCCTTCGTCGGCGCGGCCGTCGTCTCCGTCGTCGTGTACGTCCTCGGCGGCAGCCGCAGCGCCACCCCGGTGCGGCTCGCGCTCGCCGGGACCGCGGCCACCGTCGCCCTGTACGGGTACGTCAACGCCGTACAGCTCCTCGACTCGGCAGCCCTTGACCGGCTGCGCTTCTGGACCGTCGGCTCGCTCGCCGACGCGAACATGGACACCGTCCGCCGCGTCGCCCCCTTCATCCTCGTCGGAGCCGTGCTCGCGCTGCTCATCGCCCGGCCGCTGAACGCCATGGAGATGGGCGAGGACACCGCCCGCGCCCTCGGCGCCCACCTCAACCGGACCCGGATCATCGCGATGGCGTCCGTGACCCTGATGTGCGGTGCGGCGACCGCCGCCTGCGGGCCGATCGTCTTCATCGGCCTGATGGTCCCGTACATCGTGCGGTCGATCACCGGCCCCGACATGCGCTGGATCCTGCCGTACGCGGCCGTGCTCTCGCCCGTCCTCCTGCTGGGTTCCGACGTCATCGGCCGGGTCGTCGCCCGGCCCGCCGAACTCCAGGTCGGCATCGTGACCGCGCTCGTCGGCGGGCCGGTCTTCATCCGTCTCGTCCGCCGCAAGAGGATGGCCAAGCTGTGAGCACCAAGACCCTGCGGACCGGCGGCGGCCTCTCCGTACGCTACGAGCCGCGCGCCGTCGTCGCCGTCCTCGGGCTGCTGGCCGTCGCGCTCGCCGCGGCCGTCGTCCTCATCGGCAGCGGCGACTTCCCCATCGCGCCCGGCGACGTCGTCGCCACCCTGCTCGGCGACGGCACCCCCGTACAGGAGTTCGCCGTCATGGACCTGCGGCTGCCGCGCGTCCTCGTGGCCGTGTTCGTCGGCGCGGCGCTCGGCATCGGCGGCGCCGTGTTCCAGTCGGTGTCCCGCAACCCGCTGGGCAGCCCCGACGTCATCGGCTTCGGCCAGGGCTCCACCGTCGGCGCGCTCACGGTCATCGTCCTCTTCCAGGGCGGTTCGACGGCCGCGGCCGGCGGCGCCGTCGTCGTCGGCCTCGTCACCGGCGCGGCGATCTACCTGCTCGCCTGGAAGCGCGGCGTGCACGGCTACCGGCTCGTGCTCGTCGGCATCGGCGCCGCCGCCATGCTCACGGCCGGCATCCACTATCTCCTCACCAAGGCGCAGCTCGTCGACGCGACCCGGGCGACGGTCTGGATGACCGGCTCGCTGGAAGGGCGGGACTGGGCCCAGTTCTGGCCGCTGTTCGCCGTCTGCTGCGTGCTGCTGCCGCTGGTCCTCGGCCACGGGCGGGCGCTGCGGATGCTGGAGATGGGCGACGACGCCGCGTACGCGCTCGGCGTCAAGGTCGAGCGGACCCGGATCGTCCTCATGGGCTCCGCCGTGCTGCTCGTGGCCGTCGCCACCGCCGCCGCGGGCCCCATCGTCTTCGTCTCCCTCAGCGCGCCCCAGCTGGCCCGCCGGCTCACCCGCTCGCCGGGCCCGAACCTCGCCGCCTCCGCGCTCATGGGCACCGCCCTGCTGCTCGTGGCGGACTGGACCGCCACCAACGCCTTCGGCGAGCGCCAGCTGCCGGTGGGCGTCGTCACCGCCGTCCTCGGCGGCTGCTACCTGCTGTGGCTGCTCGTCAGCGAGCGCAAGGCGGGCCGGATATGACGACCGCGCACACGAACGACAAGATCAGGAGCAAGGGTATGAACGGGCAGCAGCCCCAGCGGCTGAGCGCCGAGTCGGTCACGCTCGCCTACGACGAGCGGATCATCGCCCGCGACCTGAGCGTCGCGATCCCCGACAACTCCTTCACCGTCATCGTCGGCCCCAACGCCTGCGGCAAGTCGACGCTGCTGCGGGCGCTGTCCCGGATGCTCAAGCCGACGCAGGGCCGGGTGCTGCTCGACGGGCAGGCGATCCACTCGATGCCCGCGAAGAAGGTCGCCCGGACGCTCGGGCTGCTGCCGCAGTCCTCCATCGCGCCCGACGGGATCACCGTCGCCGACCTGGTCGCCCGCGGCCGCTACCCCCACCAGGGGTTGCTGCGGCAGTGGTCGCCCGAGGACGAGCGGATCGTGCAGGAGTCCATGGCCGCGACCGGGGTCGCCGAACTGGCGGAGCGGTACGTCGACGAGCTGTCCGGCGGCCAGCGCCAGCGGGTCTGGATCGCGATGGCCCTCGCGCAGCAGACCCCGCTGCTGCTGCTCGACGAGCCGACGACCTTCCTCGACATCCAGCACCAGATCGACGTCCTCGACCTGTGCGCCGAGCTCCACGAGACGCAGGGCCGCACCCTCGTCGCGGTCCTCCACGACCTCAACCACGCGGCGCGGTACGCCACCCACCTCATCGCCTGCCGCGACGGCGAGGTCGTCGCCGAGGGCCCGCCGAGCGAGGTCGTCACGGCCGAGCTGGTCGAGCGCGTCTTCGGCCTTCGCTGCCAGGTCATCGACGACCCGGAAACCGGCACGCCCCTGGTCGTCCCCGCGGGCCGGAAGTCCCGCAGGCCGGCGCCGGTGGCGTAGGGGGCGGCACTCAAGGAGGCGAGGGGGCGGGACCTGGCGGTGTCGGTCGGCGGGCGGGCGTCCGGGCCTGACGTGCGGCCCGGGCCGTAGCGGCCACCCACTGTCCCCGGCCCGCAGCGCCACGGCCTCACGACCCGCAGCGCCACGGCCCCGCGGCCCACCCGTCACTGCGTCTCGTCGTGCGCCCCCGCGTGCGCCGGCGCTCCTGCCGCGCCCCTGGCTGTACGGGGGCGGGCCGGCGGCCTACAACAGCGACCGCAGCCGCAGCAGGTCGCGGAAGCCGGCCTCCAGGCCCACGCGGCCCGACGCCCAGGCCTTGGCGAAGTTGAGTCGGCCGTCGACCAGGGCCAGGAGGTCGTCGCCGGTCATGCGCAGGCGGATCTGCGCCTTGCCCGGGGGCGGGCCCGGGTGGTTGTCGAGGTCGTCGATGCGGCCGTCGGCCAGGCGGCCGGTGAAGGTCGTGTCGAGGTCGGTGAGGTGACAACTGAGCGTGCGGTCGAGCGCGGCGGCGCCCCGCACCTCGCCGTCCGCGTGGGCCAGGTTGTCGGAAAGCCGTCTCAGCGCCTCGCGGCACTCCGTGATCGTCGCCATCGGGTCGACCGTACCCCAGGGCCGCGCGGTAGCGTCGGGGCATGAGCGACGCGTATCGGAACGCCTCCGCGGGCCCCCGGGCCGGTCACGGCCCGGCGCCGGGCCCCGGCCAGGAAGTCCCGCACCCCCCGCCGGGTCCCGACCCGCTGGCGGCCCCGAGCGCCGTGCCCCCGCGCCCCTCCACCGGCCCGGGAGAGACCGAGGCCGCCGACGAGACCCGGCACCAGGACCCGGCCGCCGGACCCGTTCACGCCGACGAGGGCCCGCACCAGGGCCCGGCCGCCGGACCCGTTCACGCCGACCAGGCCCCGTCCACGGACCCGCCCGCGGGACCCCCTCACGGCGACGAAACCCCGTCCACGGACCCGCCCGCGGGACCTCCTCACGGCGACGAAACCCCGCCCCCCGACCCGGCCGCCGGGCCCGCTCCGCTCGGTGTCGTCCGGACCCCGACCGGGCGGCCCGCCGTCGACGCGCTCCTGGACCGGCTCGGCGACGCCGACCACCTCACGGCCGACGGACACCTCGACGTGTACGAGGATGTACACCAGGGGCTGCGCGCCGAGCTGACCGCGCTCGACGAGCGGCCCGGACCCCGTCCGTACGACAACAGGAGCTGAACCGAACGTGGCAGGACCGGCACGCCGCCGTCTCGACGCCGAGCTGGTACGGCGCAAGCTCGCGCGCTCGCGCGAGCACGCCAGCCAGCTGATCGCCGCGGGCCGGGTGACGGTCGGCAAGACCGTCGCCACCAAGCCCGCCACCCAGGTCGAGACCGCCGCGGCCATCGTCGTCGCCCAGGACGACAGCGACCCCGACTACGTCTCGCGCGGCGGCCACAAGCTGGCCGGCGCCCTCGCCGCGTTCGTGCCCCGGGGCCTGCGCGTCGAAGGCCGGCGCGCACTCGACGCGGGCGCGTCCACCGGCGGCTTCACCGACGTCCTGCTGCGCGCCGGCGCCGCCCACGTCGTCGCCGTCGACGTCGGCTACGGGCAGCTCGCCTGGTCGCTGCAGAGCGACGAGCGCGTCACCGTCAAGGACCGTACGAACGTACGCGAGATGACCCTCGAGTCCATCGACGGCATCCCGGTCGACCTCGTCGTCGGCGACCTGTCCTTCATCCCGCTCGGGCTCGTGCTGCCCGCCCTGGTGGCCTGCACCGCGCCGGACGCCGACCTGGTCCTCATGGTCAAGCCGCAGTTCGAGGTCGGCAAGGAACGGCTCGGCGCCGGCGGAGTGGTGCGGAGCGCCGAACTCCGCGCCGACGCGGTGAAGAACGTCGCCCGGCGGGCGGGCGAGCTCGGGCTCGGGGTACTCGGCGTCACGGCCAGCCCGCTGCCCGGACCGTCCGGCAACGTCGAGTACTTTCTGTGGCTGCGGGCGGGCGCGCCCGCCCTCGATCCCGCGGAAGTCGACCGCGCCGTGGCGGAAGGACCTCGTTGAGCACTGGGCCGAGCACGACCACCGACAGCAGCACGACCACCGAAGGCAGCACGACCACCGAAGGCGGGCGCACCGTCTTCCTGCTCGCGCACACCGGCCGGCCGGCCGCCGTGCGCAGCGCCGAACTCGTCGTCCTCGGGCTGCTGCGCAGCGGCATCGGGGTGCGCGTCCTGGAGGCGGAGGCGGCCGATCTGCCGCTGCCGCCGTCCGTCGAGAAGGTGCCGGAGGCGTGCTCCGACGCCCTCGACGGCTGTGAACTCCTCGTCGTCCTCGGCGGCGACGGCACCCTGCTGCGCGGCTCCGAGTTCTCCCGCGCCTCCGGCGTGCCGATGCTCGGCGTCAACCTGGGCCGGGTCGGCTTCCTCGCCGAGGCCGAACGCGACGACCTCGACAAGGTCGTCGACCGGGTCGTCACCCGCGCGTACGAGGTCGAGGAGCGGATGACCCTCGACGTGACCGTGTACCAGAACGGGGACGTGCTGCACCGGGACTGGGCGCTCAACGAGGCCGCCGTCCAGAAGGTGTCGCCCGAGCGGATGCTGGAGGTCGTCCTCGCCATCGACGGGCGGCCGGTGACCGGCTTCGGCTGCGACGGCGTGATCTGCGCGACACCGACCGGATCGACCGCGTACGCCTTCTCGGCCGGCGGGCCGGTGATCTGGCCCGAGGTCGAGGCGTTGCTCATGGTCCCGATCGGGGCGCACGCGCTGTTCGCCAAGCCGCTGGTGACGACGAAGGATTCCGTCCTCGCCGTCGAGGTCGAGCCGCACACCCCGCACGGGGTGCTGTGGTGCGACGGGCGCCGCACGGTGGAGCTGCCGGCCGGCGCCCGGGTGGAGGTGCGGCGCGGCGCCGTGCCGGTCCGTCTCGCCCGGCTGCACCACGCGTCCTTCACCGACCGGCTGGTGGCGAAGTTCGCGCTGCCGGTGTCGGGCTGGCGCGGGGCGCCCCACTAGCCGGGCCCCCAACTGACCGGGCTCCACGAGTCGAGCCCGCTGGCCGCGCCCTACGAGCCGGGCACCGCTGGCCGGGCCCCACTCGCCGGGCCCTACGAGCCGGGCCCCACTGACCGGGCTCCACGAGCGGGTGACAGAGGACCGCGCCGACCTGGGGATTCGCCCCCGGTCGGCAGGGTCCGTCGCACGGGGGCGTCCGGACCTCGTATGGTCTTCTCCGTGCTTGAGGAGATGCGGATACGGTCGCTCGGTGTCATCGACGACGCGGTGGTCGAGCTGTCGCCCGGCTTCACCGCGGTGACGGGTGAGACGGGCGCGGGCAAGACCATGGTCGTGACCAGCCTCGGGCTGCTGCTCGGCGGGCGCGCCGACCCCGCCCTGGTACGGATCGGAGCGGGCTCGGCCGTCGTCGAGGGCCGGATCGCGCTGCCCCCGGGCGCGCCGGTGGCCGCGCGCGCCGAGGAGGCGGGCGCGGAGCTCGACGACGGCGCCCTGCTCGTCAGCCGTACCGTCTCCGCCGAAGGGCGCTCCCGCGCCCACCTCGGCGGCCGCTCGGTGCCCGTCGGGCTGCTCGCCGAACTCGCCGACGAACTCGTCGCCGTGCACGGCCAGACCGACCAGCAGGGCCTGCTCAAGCCGGCCCGGCAGCGCGGGGCGCTCGACCGGTACGCGGGCGAGGCGGTCGCCGTGCCGCTGGCCGCGTACGGGGAGGCGTACCAGCGGCTGCGGGCCGTCACCGCCGAGCTGGAGGAGATCACCACCCGGGCCAGGGAACGGGCCCAGGAGGCCGATCTGCTGCGCTTCGGGCTCGGCGAGATCGAGGCCGTGGAGCCGAGGCCGGGCGAGGACGTCGAGCTCGCCGCCGAGGCGGAGCGGCTCGGACACGCCGAGTCCCTCGCCTCCGCCGCCGCGCTCGCCCACGCCGCGCTGGCCGGACAGCCCGAGGACCCCGAGGCCGTCGACGCGACGACCCTCGTCGCCGGCGCGGGCCGGGCCCTGGAGGCCGTACGGGCGCACGACCCGGCGCTCGCCGCGCTCGCCGACCGCATCGGGGAGATCTCCATCCTCCTCGCCGACGTGGCCGGGGAGCTCGCCGGATACGCCGACGACCTCGACGCCGACCCGCTGCGGCTCGCCGCCGTCGAGGAGCGGCGCGCCGCGCTGACCCAGCTCACCCGCAAGTACGGCGAGGACATCACCGCCGTCCTCGCCTGGGCCGAGCAGAGCGCCACCCGGCTCACCGAGCTCGACGGCGACGACGAGCGCATCGGGGAGCTGACCGCCGAGCGCGACCGGCTGCGCGACGAGCTGTCGGTCCTGGCCCAGCGGCTCACCGACGCCCGTACGGAGGCCGCCGACCGGTTCGCCGACGCCGTCACCGCCGAGCTGGCCTCGCTGGCGATGCCGCACGCCCGCGTGTCGTTCGCGATCCGGCAGACCGAGGACCCCGACGGCGTGGAGGTCGGCGGCCGGCGGGTGGCGTACGGGCCGTCCGGCGCCGACGAGGTCGAACTGCTCCTCGCCCCGCACCCGGGCGCCCCGCCGCGGCCCATCGCCAAGGGGGCGTCCGGCGGTGAGCTGTCCCGGGTGATGCTCGCGGTCGAGGTCGTCTTCGCCGGTACGGACCCGGTGCCGACGTATCTCTTCGACGAGGTCGACGCGGGCGTCGGCGGCAAGGCGGCGGTCGAGATCGGCCGCCGGCTCGCCAAGCTCGCCAAGACCGCGCAGGTCGTCGTGGTGACCCACCTGCCGCAGGTGGCGGCCTTCGCCGACCGCCAGCTGCTCGTGGAGAAGACCAACGACGGCTCGGTCACCCGATCCGGTGTGACCGTCCTGGAGGGCGAGGACCGGGTCCGCGAGCTCTCCCGGATGCTCGCGGGCCAGGAGGACTCGGAGACCGCGCGGGCGCACGCGGAGGAGCTGCTGGCGACGGCACGGGCCGACGGCTGACGACGCCGGCGGCCTCCGGGCCGCCCAGCGCCCTCACGGCCGGTCGAGCTCGTCCTGGTCCCGCTCCTGCTCCTGGCCCCGGTCATTGGCCTGGCCCTTGTGCCGGTCCGGGGGCATCGCAGGTGGGCCACCACGCCCTGGCCCGGCCCCGGTGCCCTCGCCGCCGGCATCGGGCGGCTCGGGTCGGCCGCGCGCGCGGCGGTGCTCGTCGCGGCGGCGGCCTTCGGGGCGTACGACGACCGTCGTGGCGGCGTACGGGGACAGGGCGGCGGAGGCCCGTCGCTCTGAAGGCGTGCACGGCGAGCCCGTGCGCTCACTCGTGTGGGTGATTCCCGTCGGTAAGTTAGGACGTACGACACAACAACGACGCGACTTCGGTGCCGGAACGTCCGTACGGGCTGGCATCCTTGGCGCGTGACACAGCTCCGTACGGTCCAAGTGCTGGGCGGCGGCAGCGCGGGAAGCAGCGCGCACGTCAGATCGCTTGCCGCGGGGCTCGTGGCAAGGGGCGTGCGGGTGACCGTGTGCGCCCCGCCCGAACTCGACCACGTCTACGACTTCGGAGGCGCCGGCGCGCAGGTCGTGGCCGTGCCGCGCCGGGGCGGGCCCGCGACCGTCGCCGCGCTCCGCAACGCCTGCATCGGAGCGGACGTCGTGCACGCGCACGGTCTCGACGCCTCGGTGCGGGCCTCGCTTGCGCTGTCGGGCGGTCCCGCGCCGCGCACCCCGCTCGTCACCACCTGGCACACCCGCAGCCAGGTGGCGGGGGCGCGCGCCGGGCTCGTACGGCTCCTGGAGCGCAGGACCGTGCGGGCGGCGGCCGTCGTCCTGGCCACCTCCTCCGAACTGGTCGACCGGGCCCGCCGGCGCGGCGCCCGCGACGCGCGGCTCGCACCCGTGACCGTACCGGCCTCGCGGGCGCCGGTCTGCCTCCACGACGGCAAGGCGCGGGCGGAACTCGGCGCCGTGGACCGGCCCTTGCTGATGGCGGTCGGTGCGCTGGAACCCGGGCGCGGATACCGGACGCTGCTGGACGCGGCCCGGGTGTGGCGGGACCTCGACCCGCCGCCGCTCCTGGTGATCGCGGGGGAGGGCCCCGAACGGGCCGCGCTCCAGCGGCGCATCGAGACGGAGCGGCTCGCGGTGCGGCTCATCGGGCGCCGGGACGACGTGGCGGAGCTGCTCGCCGCGGCGGACATCGCCGTCCTCTCCTCACGCTGGGAGGCCCGCTCCCTGCTCGCCCAGGAGGCCCTGCGGCTCGGCGTGCCGCTCGTCGCGACGGCGGTGGGCGGCGTCCCGGAACTCGTCGGCGACGCGGCGGAACTCGTCCCGTACGGCGACCCCGACGCGCTCGCCGGCGCCGTCCGGACCCTCCTCGCCGACGCCGACCGCCGCATGGACCTGGCGGCGGCGGGCCGCGTGCAGGCGGGCACCTGGCCGACGGAGGACGAGACCATCGCCCACGTGCTGAGCGTGTACGACGAACTGGCGGACCGCCGCTGACCCGGTGCGGGGCCGGGCGGGGCCGTGAAGTCCCCCCACCCCGCCCCTTCCCGAAACTCTGACGAGACCGGGGCCGCGCCCCACGGGCGCGTACCGGCGGCGGAGCCGCCGACGGGGGTGGTCGGCCCTGGGGTCCACGAGACCGGGGCCGCGCCCCATGCGGCTCCCGCCGGCCGCCGTCCCCCAGCCGGGCCCCGCACGCGCCCGCCGCCTACCCCGTATGCCGTCGCGCCCGCAGCGCCAAGGACAGTGCCAGCACCGTCTGCGGGTCGTCCAGGTCCGTGCCGAGGAGTTCGGAGATGCGGGCCAGGCGGTTGTAGAGGGTCTGGCGGTTGAGGTGGAGTTCGCGGGCGGTTTCCGCCTTGCGGCCCGCGTGGGCCAGGTAGGTCTCCAGGGTCGGCAGGAGGGGCGGGCGGGAGGTGCGGTCGTGGTCGCGGAGGGGGCCGATCGCGCGGTCGACGAAGGCGGCCAGGTCGGGGTGGTCGCGCAGGCGCCAGAGGAGCAGGTCCGTGTCGAGGCGGCGGGCGTCGTACCAGGGGAGTTCGCTCAGGCCCTGCGCCGCCGTCGCCGTCTCCGCCGCGTGCCGCAGGCCCGCCGAGGCCGCCGCCCAGCCGCCCGCGACGCCCACCACGACGACCGGCGGGTGGGCGCCCGCGCGTTCCAGGCCGGCCCGCTCCACGCCGGCCCGCAGCGCCGCCGCGACCCGGTCCGCGACCGCCGTGCGCTCGGACTCCGAACGCAGGCCGAGGAGCAGCGGCACCCGGCCCTCCACCGGGCGGACGCCCAGCAGGACGGGGACCCCGACGGAGGCCAGCTCCTCCAGGACGGCACGGGCGAGCAGCGCCCAGTTGCCCGACGGGGACAGCTCGGAGGCGAGGCGCATGACGACGGGCAGCAGCGGGCCGTCGCCCGGCTTGAAACCGAGGACGCGGGCCTGCGCCGGCGCGTCCTCCGCCGTGATCCGGCCCTCCGCCAGATCCGTCAGGAAGTCGCCGCGGCCGCGCGCGGCCAGCTCCTCCTCCTGCCGGGCCTGCATCAGGACCACCGCCAGCAGCCCCGCCGCCCGTTCCGCCGCCATCCGGTGCACCGGGGACAGGGGCGAGGAGACCGCGAGGAGGGCCAGGCGGGCCCGTACGGACGAGGTGCCGGGGCCGCCGCCGGGGACGTCGACCAGGACCGCGCCCGTCGGCGGGCCCGACTCGCGCGCCGCCCGCTGCCCGCGCAGCCCGTCCCACACCTGGAGCGGGTCGGCGGGCGCGGGCTCGGCACCCGCCGCGTACAGGAGCTGACCGTCGGCGGTCTCCAGGAAGACCGGGTTCTGCGAGAAGTCCGCGAGGATCCGCAGCACCTGCGGCACCCCGCCGCCGCCCAGCAGCGCCTCGGTGCACTGCCGGTGCACCTCCTCCGCCTGCCGCAGCAGCGCGTAGTGCCCGTTGACGATCTCGGTGTGGATCTCCTCCGTGACGGCGACGAACGGCACCTCACGGTGGAGCTGCACCAGCGGCAGACCGGCCGACCGGGCGGTCTCCACGATGGTGGCCGGAAGCCGCGCGAACCGCGGGCCGAGCTCCACCACGAGCGCCGCGATGCCCCGGTCCGCGAGCCGCCGGACGAACGCGCGCTGCTCCGCCGGCCGGGTCCCGAGCCCGAGGCCCGTGGTCAGCAGCAGCTCGCCGCCCTTGAGCAGCGACGCGATGTTCGGCACCTCGCCCGCGTGCACCCAGCGCACGGTGCGGTGCAGCCGGTCCGCGCCGGCGACGACCTCCGGGAGCCCGCCGCGCAGTCCCGGAAGTTCGAGTGCCCGCTGCACGGTGATCCCGCCCTGACTGTCCATGGAGCCGGACGCTACCCGCCGCCCGCGCCCCCGGAACATCACCGGGGCGTCACCGGGCCGGACAGTTCGTACACCAGGGCGACAACTCGTCGCCCCGTGGCGCGAATTGTGCGACCGCATGTCGATTGTGGCCTACGTCACTCCGGAGGATGCTCTGGCGCCATGGCAGAGAACCCCACCCCATCGGGCCGGCAGGCCCCCCAGGTCCAGCGCCTCAAGGCGAACTCGGTCGGTCTGGTCGGCGTCGTCTTCATGGCCGTCGCCACGGCCGCGCCGATCACCGCCATGACCGGCAACCTCCCCATCGCCGTCGGCTTCGGCAACGGCACCGGGGCACCCGCCGGTTACCTCTTCGCGACCGTCGTCCTGACGGTCTTCTCGGTCGGTTACGTCGCCATGGCCAAGCGGATCACCGCCGCCGGCGCCTTCTACGGCTACATCTCGCACGGTCTCGGCCGGATCGCCGGCATGGCCTCCGGAATGCTCGCCGTCCTCGCGTACATCGTCTTCGAGGCCTCGATCGTCGGCGTCTTCGCCTACTTCACCAAGACGACCGTCGCCGATCAGCTCGGTGTGGATCTGCCGTGGGTCCTGTACGCGGCCGCCATGCTCGCGGTCACCGCCGTCCTGTCCTACTTCGACATCAACCTCACCGCGAAGGCGCTCGGCGTGATGCTGATCGCCGAGATAGCGGTGCTGTTCGCGGTCGCCACCGCCGTCCTGATCTCCGGCGGCGGCCCCGACGGCATCCCGACCGAGCCGATCAACCCCGCGAACGCCTTCACCGGCACCTCCGCCGGCCTCGGCCTCTTCTTCGCCTTCTGGTCGTGGGTCGGATTCGAGTCGACCGCGATGTACGGGGAGGAGTCCCGCGACCCCAAGCGGGTCATCCCGCGCGCCACCCTCGTCTCCGTCATCGGCGTCGGACTCTTCTACATCTACGTGTCGTGGATGACGATCGCCGGCAACGGCCTGGCCGGATCGGTGAAGCTGTCCTCCTCGGCCAGCCCCCTCGACCTGTTCTTCGCACCCACGCAGTCCTACATCGGCGCCTGGGCCGTGGACGCCTTCCAGTGGCTGCTGCTGACCGGCTCCTTCGCCTGCGGCATGGCCTTCCACCAGTGCGCCGCCCGCTACCTCTACGCCATCGGCCGGGAGGGATTCCTCCACCCGGCGCTCGGCCGCACCCACCCGAAGCACGGCTCGCCGTACATCGCCTCCTTCGCGCAGAGCGCCATCGCGGTGGCCCTGGTCGGTGCCTTCTGGCTCACCGGCCAGGACCCGTACATCCACCTCTACACCCTGCTCGCGATCCTCGGCACGATGGCGATCCTCATCGTGCAGACCCTCTGCTCCTTCGCCGTCATCGGCTACTTCCGCAAGAACCACCCCGAGGACCGGCACTGGTTCAGGACCCTGACCGCGCCGCTCCTCGGCGGCCTCGGCATGACCGCCGTGGTCGTGCTGCTGATCATGAACATGGAGACCGCGGCCGGGCTCGCCGCCGACTCCCTCTTCTTCAAGGCCATTCCGTGGATCGTCGGCGTCGTCTTCTTCGGCGGCCTCGGCCTCGGCCTCTACCTCAGGGCTCGCCGCCCCGAGCGCTACGAGATCATCGGCCGGATCGTCCTGGAGGACGCCACCGAGCGCACCGACGCCGACGGCACCGACGGCGACAGCGCCGACAGCGCCGACGGCACCGACGACCACAGCGAGCCCGCCCCCGCCGCCGTACCCCAGAACTGATCCCCCTTCCTCCCCCAGGAGCGCCCCATGGCACGCACCAACCCGATGCACCTCCTGAAGCGACTGGCCGCCGAGCACGCCGACGCCCGACGGCTGAACCTCCCCGTCGCGGAGCTGCGCGACATGCGCGCCGACGCCCTCGGCCGCCGGACCCTCCTCAAGTACGCCGCCGCGGCCGGGGTCGCGGTCTCCGCCGGCACGGCCGTCGCCGCGCCCGCGGCCGCCCGCGCCGTCACCCCCGCCCGGGTCGCCGTCGTCGGAGCCGGCATCTCCGGCCTCACCGCGGCCCTCACCCTCCAGGACGCCGGCCTCAGCCCCGCCCTGTACGAGGCCAACCCCTCCCGGGTCGGCGGCCGGATGTGGACCCAGCGCTCCCACTGGGCCTACGGCCAGACCTCCGAGATCGGCGGCGAGCTGATCGACACCAGCCACAAGAAGATCCTGGAGCTGTGCCGCCGCTTCGACCTGCCCGTCGAGGACTTCCTCGGCGGCGGACCCAACGGTGCCGAGGAAGTGCTCTGGTTCAACGGCGCCTACTACCCCCGCCACCAGGCCGACGAGGACTTCAACGCCGTCTACCAGCAGCTCCACCGCGACCTGATCGAGGCGGGCGAGGTGAAGTGGAACCAGACCACCCCCACCGGCACCGCCCTCGACAACATGTCGATATACGAGTGGATCGAGAGCCGCGTCCCCGGCGGCCACTCCTCACCGCTCGGCCGCTTCATCGACGTGGCCTACAACGTGGAGTACGGGGCCGACACCACCGAGCAGTCCTCCCTCGCCCTGGTCCTGCTGATGGGCTATCAGACCAATCCGGGCAACTTCAACGTCTGGGGCCTGTCCAACGAGCGCTACCACGTCGTCGGCGGCAACGACCGGCTCCCGAACGCCATCGCCGGGGCCCTCAGGCCCGGCACCCTGCGCATGGGCTGGTCGCTGGAGGCCGTACGGGCCAACGCCGACGGCACCCAGACGCTCACCTTCACCGAGGCCGGCACCACCCGGACCGTCACCGCCGACCACACCGTCCTGTGCGTCCCGCTGCCGATCCTGAAGCGGCTCGACGTCAGCCGGGCCGGCTTCGACCCGCTCATGACCAACCTGCTGCGCGACGCGCGGATGGGCCACTGCACCAAGCTCAACATGCAGTTCGCCACCCGCCCCTGGCGCGGCACCGGCCCCTGGCCCGGCGTCTCCGCCGGCGACTGCTTCACCGACACCGAGGTCCAGCAGACCTGGGACACCACCAAGATCCAGGGCGGCACCGGCGGCATCCTCATCCAGTACAACGGCGGCAGCCTCGCCCGGGCCCTCAACCCGGCCGGACCCTTCTCCACCGAGTCCGACCCGTACGTACGCGACCTGGTCACCCGCTACCTGAAGGGCATCGACGCCTTCTTCCCCGGCACCTCCAAGGCGTACACGGGCCGCGCCCAGCTCTCCGCCTGGCACGAGAACCCGTACACGCTGGGCGCCTACTCCTGCTGGCCGGTCGGCTACCTCCACCGCTACGCCGGCTACGAGGGCACCGCCCAGGGCAACGTCCACATCGGCGGCGAGCACTGCAGCTACGACTTCCAGGGCTTCATGGAAGGCGGCGCCACCGAGGGCGAGCGGGCCGCGAAGGAGGTGATCGCCGCCCTCCGCTGATCCGCCCTCCGCTGATCCGCCCTCCGCTGATCCGCCCTCCGCTGACCCGCGCGGTCAGGCGGCCGGCTCGATGTTGTGGTTGAAGCGGAAGACGTTGTCGGGGTCGTACGCGGCCTTGACGGCGGCCAGCCGCCGGTAGTTCTCCTCACCGAACGAGGAGACGATCCGCTGCCGGCCCTCGGCGCCCACGAAGTTCAGATACGTGGCGTCGAGGGCCCACGGCCGCGCGTCCGCCCGCACGTCCCTGACCCAGCTCTGCGCGCGCTCGTCGTCCGCCGGGTCCTCCCAGGTCGCAAACGGGTGCATCACCCAGGGCGCGGTGCGCCACGGCTGCGGGTACGTGCCCGGCCCCGCCGCCACCGCCCCGCCCATCATGAACAGCACCTGCTGGATGGCCGTCCCCTCCGGGATCAGCGCGCCACGCTCGCAGAAGGCGTCCACGGCCTCGTCCGGAAGCTCCGTCAGATACTCGGCCGACCAGTAGTTCCGCAGCCCCGGCGGGTCGTCCATCATCGACTGGAGGTCCGCGTAGGCGATGTCCGTGACGACCTCGATCACCGGCTTCCGCGCCAGCAGCGGCGCGGCCAGCTCGCGGAGCTCCGTGACCGGACCGGCGTACGTGAACAGCGTCCCGCACAGCAGCCTGCCGACCAGCTCCTTAGGAACGAACGGCTCCGGCGGCGCCGGCATGTAGATCGCGCCGCCGCCCACCTCGTCCGGCGCGTCCGCCGCGATCTCCCGGAAGGCGCGCACGACCTCCGGTGCGCCGTCCGGCGGGAAGAACAGCATCGCCATGCTCATGCGCGGCAGCGCGTGCAGCCGCAGAGTGAGGGAGGTCGCCACCCCGAAGTTGCCGCCGCCGCCGTGCAGCGCCCAGAACAGGTCCGGGTTCTCGTCCGCGTCCGCGCGGACGTGCTTGCCCTCGGCGGTGATCAGGTCGGCGGCGAGCAGATTGTCGCTGGCGAGCCCGAACTTCCGCTCCAGCCAGCCGGAGCCGCCGCCCAGGACGAAGCCGCCCACGCCGGTGGTGGAGACCCGTCCGCCCGTGGTCGCCACGTGGAACGGCTGACAGGCGTGGTCCAGGTGCCCCATCGTCGCCCCGCCCTCGACCCGTACGGTCATGTTCTCCGGATCGGCGACGACGGCGTGCATCCGGCGCAGGTCGACGACGAGGGCGCCGTCGATCACACAGGTCCCGGCCACGCTGTGGCCGCCGCCGCGCACGGCGATCGGCAGCCCCGCCCCACGGCCGAACAGGATCGCGTTGGACACGTCGGCCGGGGTCGCGCACTGGGCGATCACGGCGGGACGGCGGTCGATCATGCCGTTGTGGATCGCCCGCGCGTCCTCGTACCCGGGATCTCCCGGCACGAACACCTCGCCCGCCAGGTCCTCGCGCAGACCGGCCAGGGCGTCGTCCGGAACGGTGGTGGTCGGGGGAGCCATGGCGGTGCCCCCCTTTCGTACGCCAGGGGGGAACGGACACCTTCATCCTAGGTCCGGCCCCCCGGCCCCGCCGCCCGGAGCGTCAGCCGCCGTACGCGCCCGAGGCGGTCAGCCGCAGCGCCGTGTCGATCAGCGGAACGTGGCTGAACGCCTGCGGGAAGTTGCCCACCTGCCGCTGGAGCCTCGGGTCCCACTCCTCCGCGAGCAGCCCCAGGTCGTTGCGGAGGGAGAGCAGCTTCTCGAAGAGCCGACGGGCCTCGTCGACCCGGCCGATCATCGCCAGGTCGTCCGCCAGCCAGAACGAGCAGGCCAGGAACGCGCCCTCGTCGCCCTCCAGGCCGTCCACGCCCGCCTCCTCGCCGGCGGTCGGGTAGCGCAGCACGAAGCCGTCCTCCGTGGACAGCTCCCGCTGGATCGCCTCGATCGTGCCGATCACCCGCTTGTCGTCCGGCGGCAGGAAGCCCATCTGCGGGATCAGCAGCAGCGAGGCGTCCAGCTCCTGGGAGCCGTAGGACTGCGTGAAGGTGTTGCGCTCCTTGTCGTACCCCTTCTCGCAGACGTCCCGGTGGATCTGGTCGCGGAGGTCCTTCCAGCGCTCCAGCGGGCCGTCGGCGTCCCCGGACTCGATCAGCTTGATCGTGCGGTCGACCGCCACCCAGGCCATCACCTTGGAGTGCACGAAGTGCCGGCGCGGACCGCGGACCTCCCAGATGCCCTCGTCGGGCTGGTCCCAGTGGGTCTCCAGGTAGTTGATCAGCTTGATCTGGAGCAGCGAGGCGTAGTCGTTGCGGGACAGGCCCGTCATGTGGGCCAGGTGCAGGGCCTCGGTGACCTCGCCGTACACGTCCAGCTGGAGCTGGTTGGCGGCCCCGTTGCCGACCCGGACGGGGCCGGAGTTCTCGTAACCCGGCAGCCAGTCCAGCTCCGCCTCGCCGAGCTCGCGCTCGCCGGCGATGCCGTACATGATCTGCAGGTTCTCCGGGTCGCCGGCGACCGCGCGCAGCAGCCAGTCCCGCCAGGCGCGGGCCTCCTCGCGGTAGCCGGTGCGCAGCATCGAGGACAGGGTGATCGCCGCGTCGCGGAGCCAGGTGTAACGGTAGTCCCAGTTGCGGACGCCGCCGATCTCCTCCGGCAGCGAGGTCGTGGGCGCGGCCACGATGCCGCCGGTCGGCGCGTAGGTGAGCGCCTTCAGGGTGATCAGGGAGCGGACCACCGCCTCGCGGTAGGGGCCGTGGTACGTGCAGTGCTCGACCCAGTCGCGCCAGAAGTCGGTGGTCGCCACCAGGGAGCCCTCCGGGTCCGGCAGCGGCGGCGGCTCCTTGTGCGAGGGCTGCCAGGACAGCGTGAAGGTGATCCGGTCGCCGGGGGAGACGGTGAACTCGGAGTACGTGGTCAGGTGCTCACCGTGCGTCTCGGCGTCGGTGTCCAGCCACACCGAGTCCGGCCCGGCGACGGCGACCGTGCGGTCGCCGACCTTGTGCACCCAGGGCACGATCCGGCCGTAGCTGAAGCGCATCCGCAGCGCGGAGCGCATCGGCACCCGGCCGCTGACGCCTTCCACGATGCGGATCAGCTGCGGCGCCCCGTCGCGCGGCGGCATGAAGTCGGTCACCCGGACCGTGCCGCGCGGGGTGTCCCACTCGGATTCCAGGACGAGCGAGTCGCCCAGGTAGCGGCGCCGGTCGGCCGGGGCCGCCGGGGCGCCGTCGGGTCCGGCCGGTCCGACTCTCCAGAAGCCGTGCTCCTCGGTGCCGAGCAGTCCGGCGAAGACGGCGTGCGAATCGAAGCGGGGCAGGCAGAGCCAGTCGACACTGCCGTCCCGGCAGACCAGGGCAGCGGTCTGCATGTCTCCGATGAGTGCGTAATCCTCGATGCGCCCGGCCACGTGCTTCACTCCAGATCGAACGGCCACGTCCGCCCCGCGGGGCGTTTCCTACAGGTCAGCGGTCAAGGGATCGTTGACGAGCTCTTGGTCCGGTTGACGGGCGGGGGTGGTGCCGTGCCGGTCCGGCTCGGCAGCGCGTGTGTCCGAGCAGGATACGACGCACCCCGGGGACCGGTGGAGCCGATCTTGTAACGACGCTGCCCCTTTCGGGTGAACGGGTCTTGACCTGCGCGGCACGGAGCCCAGGCCGTGGCGCCGGCACCGGCCTCGGTGCCGGCCGGCGCCCCGGTCACGGTCCCCGCGGGAGGCGTTCCCGACCCGGCGTGTCGCGGTGCGTACGCACCCGACTGCCCCGTGTGGCCGGAAGCGGTCTCCCGTTGTCGCTGATACCCTGGTACCCCGTGGACCGGTGGGAAACGGCGAGAGCCGAGGACCCCGCAACCGCAGCGACGGCACCCCCCGATTCTTGCCGAGGGGCAGCCGGAACGCACCTCCAGAACGCGACCACGGGAGCCCCCTCTTGGCGATGCCGCCCAACACCACGACGACCAAGCACATCTTCGTCACCGGGGGTGTCGCCTCCTCCCTCGGCAAGGGCCTGACCGCCTCCAGCCTGGGTGCGCTCCTCAAGGCCCGGGGTCTTCGGGTCACGATGCAGAAGCTCGACCCGTACCTGAACGTCGACCCCGGCACCATGAACCCCTTCCAGCACGGCGAGGTGTTCGTCACCAACGACGGCGCCGAGACCGACCTGGACATCGGCCACTACGAGCGCTTCCTCGACGTCGACCTCGACGGCTCGGCCAACGTCACCACCGGCCAGGTCTACTCCCAGGTGATCGCCAAGGAGCGGCGCGGCGAGTACCTCGGCGACACCGTCCAGGTCATCCCGCACATCACCAACGAGATCAAGTCCCGCATCCGCCGCATGGCCACCGACGACGTCGACGTCGTCATCACCGAGGTCGGCGGCACCGTCGGCGACATCGAGTCGCTGCCCTTCCTGGAGACCGTCCGCCAGGTCCGCCACGAGGTCGGCCGCGACAACGTCTTCGTCGTGCACATCTCGCTGCTGCCCTACATCGGCCCCTCCGGCGAGCTGAAGACCAAGCCGACCCAGCACTCGGTCGCCGCCCTGCGCAACATCGGCATCCAGCCGGACGCCATCGTGCTGCGCGCCGACCGTGACGTCCCCACCGCCATCAAGCGCAAGATCTCGCTGATGTGCGACGTGGACGAGGCCGCCGTCGTGGCCGCCATCGACGCCAAGTCGATCTACGACATCCCGAAGGTGCTGCACACCGAGGGCCTGGACGCCTACGTCGTCCGCAAGCTCGACCTGCCCTTCCGCGACGTGGACTGGACCGTCTGGGAGGACCTCCTGGACCGCGTCCACAACCCCGAGCACGAGGTCACCGTCGCGCTGGTCGGCAAGTACATCGACCTGCCCGACGCCTACCTGTCGGTGACCGAGGCCATGCGCGCCGGCGGCTTCGCGAACAAGGCCCGGGTCAAGGTCAAGTGGGTCACCTCCGACGACTGCAAGACCCCGGCCGGCGCCGAGAAGCAGCTCGGTGACTGCGACGCGATCCTGATCCCCGGCGGCTTCGGCGACCGCGGTGTCTCCGGCAAGGTCGGCGCGATCCGCTACGCCCGCGAGAACAAGGTGCCGCTGCTCGGCATCTGCCTCGGCCTGCAGTGCATCGTGATCGAGGCCGCCCGCAACCTGGCCGACATCCCCGAGGCCAACTCCACCGAGTTCGACCCCGCCACCGCGCACCCCGTCGTCTCGACGATGGAGGAGCAGCTGGCGTACGTCGAGGGCGCCGGCGACCTGGGCGGAACGATGCGCCTCGGCCTCTACCCGGCCAAGCTCGCCGAGGGCTCGGTCGTCCGCGAGGTCTACGGCGACCAGCCGTACGTCGAGGAGCGCCACCGTCACCGCTACGAGGTGAACAACGCCTACCGCGCCGAGCTGGAGAAGAAGGCCGGCCTGGTCTTCTCCGGCACCTCCCCGGACAACAAGCTCGTCGAGTTCGTCGAGTACCCGCGCGAGGTCCACCCCTACCTGGTCGCCACCCAGGCGCACCCGGAGCTCAAGTCCCGCCCGACCCGCCCGCACCCGCTGTTCGCGGGCCTGGTGAAGGCCGCCGTCGAGCGCAAGCTCGCCAAGTAACGCTCCTTGTTAACGTTGCCGGGGTACGGGTCCCGTCCGGGACGCGTACCCCGGTTTCGTGTGTGGGAGGACGAGCGATGCAGGTGCAGGACACCCCGGAGGAGTGGCGGGTCGTCGCCACCACCACCCCCTTCACGGGCAACAAGACGAGTGTCCGCACGGACGACGTGGTGATGCCGGACGGCTCGGTCGTCCGCCGCGACTACCAGGTCCACCCCGGCTCGGTCGCCGTCGTCGCCCTCGACGAGCAGGACCGGGTCGTGCTGCTCAAGCAGTACCGCCACCCGGTGCGGCAGAAGCTCTGGGAGATCCCGGCCGGTCTGCTCGACGTGCCCGGCGAGAACCCGCTGCACGCCGCGCAGCGCGAGCTGTACGAGGAGGCGCACGTCAAGGCCGAGGACTGGCGGGTGCTCACCGACGTGTACACCACGCCCGGCGGCTGCGACGAGGCCGTACGGATCTTCCTGGCCCGCGAGCTGTCCGAGGCGGAGGGCGACCGGTTCGAGGTCGCCGAGGAGGAGGCCGACATGGAGCTGGCCCGGGTGCCGCTCACGGACCTGGTCCGCGGGGTCCTCGCCGGCGAGCTGCACAACAACTGCCTGGTGGTGGGCGTGCTGTCGCTGATGGCCGCGCGCACCGGCGACGGTCTGGACGCGCTGCGCCCGGCGGAGGCGCCCTGGCCGGCGCGGCCCTTCGAGGCGTAGGGTCCCCGCCTTCGAGGCGGGCCCCGGCACCGGGCCGAGCCCCGCCGACGCAAGGCCGGTGCGGGACAGGCGCGGGACCGGCGCGGGGCCGAGCCCCGCCGACGCAGGGCCGGCGCGGGACCGGCGCGGGACCGGCACCGGGCCGAGCCCCGCCGGCGCAGGACCGGTGCGGGACCGGCGCGGGACCGGCACCGGGCACGGCCGGTCCGACAATCCACTGATCCGATCGGGCGATCTGTCCGCCGCGCTCCGCCGGGTCCGCGCCGCCCGCTGAACTACGCTCGTGATCGCCCGTGCGGAGCCCCCCGCGGGATCGTCGTGCGCAGGTGGACGGGAGCGTGGCCCGTGACGGATCAGGCGGTGGCAGCAGTCGGCGCCTCGCAGTTCTACGGCCGCCAGCGGGAACTGAAGGCCCTGCGGGCGGACATCGCGCGCACCGGTCTCGACACCCTGACCGGCCGCAAGGCCCCCCGCGCCCGGGTCCTGCTCATCGCGGGCAAGCCCGGCTCCGGCCGGACCGCGCTCGCCGAGGAGCTGATCGCCGCGCTCGCCGACGGCTACCGCGGCGGAGTCTTCCGCACCCGGCTCACCGAGCCCGGCGGCGAGCCGGTCCCCACCGCCCGCGCCGCCCAGGACCTCCTCGCCGCGCTCGGCGTCGCCGAGCCGCCCGGCGCCGCGGAGGACGAGCTCACCGCCCTGGTCCGCGAGGCCTTCGCCGACCGCAAGGCGCTGCTGCTCCTCGACGACGCCGTCGACGCCGAGC
The DNA here is from genome assembly GCF_040302485.1 of Streptomyces sp. NPDC126499. Lineage (NCBI taxonomy): Bacteria > Bacillati > Actinomycetota > Actinomycetes > Kitasatosporales > Streptomycetaceae > Streptomyces > Streptomyces sp. NPDC126499. Next base: position 26,593 of record NZ_JBEOUO010000028.1, read on the forward strand.
AGGTCGACCCGCTGCTGCCCGACAACCCCGAGACACTGGTCGTCGGCGTCGCCCGCGGCCCGCTCACCGGCATCCCGGACGTGCGGCCCTGCACCGTCGGCGGCCTCGACCCCAAGTCGGCCATCGAACTGCTCACCGGCTTCACCGGCTCCGTCCGCGTCACCGTCGACCCGCAGGCCGCCGAGAGCCTGGCAGAGGAGTGCGGCGGACTGCCCGGCGCGCTCGTCCTCGCCGGCGGATGGCTGGCCGCCCACCCCAAGGCCTCGGTGGCCGACCTCACCAAACGGCTGCGCGCCCTGACCGGCGACCCGCTCACCCGCGCCTTCGCCCTCGTCCACGCGTCCCTGCCGCAGCCCGCCGCCCGGATACTGCGCCACCTCGCCCTGGCCCCCCTCGGCCGGGCCGACGCCCACACCGCCTCCGCCCTGGCCGGCTGCTCCGTCTCCGCCGCGGCGACCACCCTCGCCGACTTCGCCGCGCTCCGTCTCGTACGGGAGGTCCCCGGCGGCGACGGTCAGTACGAGGTGCCGGGGCATCTGATGCCGCTGCTGCGGGCCGAGCTGGAGGAGCGCGACCGGCCCGCCGAGGTGCAGCTGGCCCGGGCCCGGATGCTGGAGCGGACCGTACGGCTGCTGCAGTCCGGGCGTGCGGTCACCGAACCGGAGGGCTCGCCGGCCCGGCGCCGCCTCGCCGGGCTGCCCCGCGCCCTGCGCTTCCCCGACGCCGCCACCGCCGGCGCCTGGCTCGACAGCCGCAGGCCCGTACTGCTCGCCTCGGCCCGGCTCGCCGTCGCCGACGGGGAACTCGACACCCTGGCCCGCCGGCTGATCGCGGCCCTGGTCCGGGCCCTTGCCGCGCACCGGGGCGCCGAGGCCGCCGCCCCGGACCTCTACGGGCTGCACCGGCTGGTCCTGGACGTCGCCGAGCGGCGCGGGCTGCACCGGGAGCGGGCCGCGGCCCTGCTCAACCTGGCCGACCTCGACGCGCGGACCGGTCGCACTCAGGACGCTTTGCTGCGATATCGGTCGGCCTTGGACGCCGGGAGGGAAGCAAATGATCCGTACGCCATCGGTCGGGCGATGGAATCCGTAGGCGGGACCTATCAGGAGCTCGGGGACTGGCACCGGGCCGGCGACTGGTACGGACGCGCCCTGGCCCAGCGCCTCGCCCGTGACGAGCGCGCCGACCAGGCCCGGCTCTACGGCCGGCTCGGAGCGGTGCACACCTATGCCGGCCGCTACGGAGAGGCGCTGCGCAACTGGCGGGCCGCCGCCGCGGGCTACCGGCGGCTCGCCGATCTCCCGGGCTACGCACGGGCGTTGAGCGAGGCGGCCCGGGTCCAGGAGTACGCGGGCCGGCCCGACGAGTGCCTGCGGACCTGCGAGGAAGCGGTGGAATGGGCCCGCAGGGCCGGGGACGTACGGCTCCAGGCGGCGCTGCAGCTCAGGCTCGCCGACACGCTGGACCGGCTCGGCGACCCGGCGGCCGCGCGGCTGCACCGGTCCGCTGCGGAAAGGCTCCTCGGAAGCGACCCCTCCGCCTACGAAATCCGCAGTGGGTTCGCCGAAGATTAATACTTTGAAAGGCTAGACAGGGGGAACTCCTTCATTAGACTGGGTGCGCCGCGTTCGATCGCGGTCTGTCCCGGTGCGCCGCAGTGCTTCCGGGTATGTATGGCTTTGTCAGGGCTTCTGGCACCGCCACACCGCAGCACCCCCCGTTTGTCCCCCCTGAATCAAGGACCGTGATCGACGATGAAGGTCGGCATCCCCCGCGAGGTCAAGAACAACGAGTACCGCGTGGCCATCACCCCTGCCGGTGTCCACGAGCTCGTCCGCAACGGCCACCAGGTCTTCATCGAGCAGAACGCCGGTGTCGGATCCTCGATCACCGACGAGGAGTACGTCGCCGCCGGTGCCGAGATCCTCCCCACCGCGGACGAGGTCTGGGCCACCGCCGACCTGCTCCTGAAGGTCAAGGAGCCGATCGCGGAGGAGTACCACCGCCTCCGCAAGGACCAGACGCTCTTCACCTACCTGCACCTCGCCGCTTCGAAGGAGTGCACGGACGCCCTCCTGGAGTCCGGCACCACCGCCATCGCGTACGAGACCGTCGAGACCGCGAACCGCGCGCTCCCGCTGCTCGCCCCGATGTCCGAGGTCGCGGGCCGCCTGGCCCCGCAGGTCGGCGCCTACCACCTGATGCGCTCGGTCGGCGGCCGCGGCGTGCTCCCCGGCGGCGTCCCCGGCACCCACGCCGGCGAGTGCGTCGTCATCGGCGGCGGCGTCTCCGGCTGGAACGCCACCCAGATCGCCGTCGGCATGGGCTTCCACGTGACCCTGCTCGACCGTGACATCAACAAGCTCCGCGAGGCCGACAAGATCTTCGGCACCAAGGTGAAGACGATCGTCTCCAACGCCTTCGAGCTGGAGAAGGCCGTCGTCGAGGCCGACCTCGTCATCGGCGCCGTCCTCATCCCGGGTGCCAAGGCCCCGAAGCTGGTCACCAACGAGCTCGTCGCCAAGATGAAGCCCGGAAGTGTCCTTGTCGACATTGCCATCGACCAGGGCGGCTGCTTCGAGGACTCCCACCCGACCACCCACGCCGAGCCGACCTTCCAGGTCCACAACTCGGTCTTCTACTGCGTCGCCAACATGCCGGGCGCGGTCCCGAACACCTCCACCTACGCCCTCACCAACGCCACGCTGCCCTACATCGTGTCGCTGGCGAACAACGGCTGGGCCGAGGCGCTGCGCCGCGACGCCGCCCTCGCCAAGGGTCTCAACACCCATGACGGCAAGGTCGTCTACAAGGAGGTCGCCGAGGCTCACGGCTACGACCACGTCGAGCTGAACAGCCTGCTGGGCTGACCTCACGAGGCTTGCGGCACGGCCGCAGAAACGGTCGGTCAACCCGCACCGTCAACCTCACGCACCGGGCCGGACCTTGTCACGCAAGGTCCGGCCCGATGTGTGTCCGGCCACGTTCCGACGCCTGGTCAACTCGCCTCGAACGTAACTCTTTAACCGTTTCGCGCCCCCGTGAAACGTGCGGTTACCCGCCGGTGCACCCTTGACAGAGAGGTGTTCGGTTGCCGACACATCGGGCCGGGTACGGCGGATTGTGTTGCTGCGGAGCGGTGACACGCCATAGAGTCGCCAACCGTCGGCATGGTGCCACGCTGACCTATCGATAAATGTTCCTGGTCACATCCAAGGAGGTAAGACGACTTGTGAATGAGTCGACATTTACTCCCGGGGGTGGGGAGCCAGGAGCCCCGATCGGCTCCGTCGCGGTGCGGACCTTCGCGACGCACCAGCCCATGACGCCAGCCCATACGATGAAGATGACGGACGGCCTACACGTGAACGCCACGGCCGGCAACGAGATGGGCCGAGAGTCCACCCACTTCGCCGCCTATGACGAGGTGCCCGAGGGGCACTTCTACGACCCTGACGCCGAGTACGAGCCCGACCCCGAGTACGCGGCCACCCTCGCCCCCGACGCCGCCCGCCAGCGTCGCGAGCGGATCGGCCCCACGGGACGGCCCCTGCCGTACTTCCCGATCCCGGGCCCGCTGACCGACCACGGCCCCGCGAAGATCATCGCGATGTGCAACCAGAAGGGCGGCGTCGGCAAGACCACGTCGACCATCAACCTGGGCGCGGCGCTCGCGGAGTACGGACGAAGGGTGCTGCTCGTCGACTTCGACCCGCAGGGCGCCCTGTCGGTCGGTCTCGGCGTGAACCCGATGGAGCTCGACCTCACCGTCTACAACCTGCTCATGGAGCGGGGCATGTCGGCCGACGAGGTGCTGCTCAAGACCGCCGTGCCCAACATGGACCTGCTGCCGAGCAACATCGACCTCTCGGCCGCCGAGGTGCAGCTGGTCAGCGAGGTCGCGCGCGAGTCCACGCTGCAGCGGGCGCTGAAGCCGCTGATGAACGACTACGACTACATCGTGATCGACTGTCAGCCCTCGCTCGGCCTGCTGACCGTGAACGCCCTGACGGCCGCTCACAAGGTCATCGTGCCGCTGGAATGCGAGTTCTTCGCGCTGCGCGGAGTGGCCCTGCTGACGGAGACCATCGAGAAGGTCCAGGAGCGGCTCAACCCCGAGCTGGAGCTCGACGGCATCCTCGCCACGATGTACGACTCGCGGACGGTGCACTCGCGCGAGGTGCTCGCGCGCGTCGTCGAGGCCTTCGACGACCACGTCTACCACACGGTGATCGGCCGGACCGTGCGCTTCCCGGAGACCACGGTCGCCGGCGAGCCCATCACCACGTACGCCTCCAACTCCGTGGGCGCCGCCGCCTACCGTCAGCTCGCCAGGGAGGTGCTCGCCCGGTGTCACGCCGAGTGAGTCTCCCCGGCGCCGACGAACTGTTCCGTACGACCGGTGGGACGCCGCTCCAGGCGTCCTCGCCGCGCCGGACCGTTCCGGCACCCGCGGGGGAGAGCGACTCGGCCGCGGCGGCGGGAGCGGAGGGCACGGGCACGGCCGAGCACGCCGCGGCGGACTCGGAGGCGGCGGAGCCGCGCGCCCGGACGCCGGAGCCGGAGGCCGCCAAGGCCGCGGCCCCGGCCGCCGCCGCCCGGCGACGGGGCGGCCGCACCACCAACCGGCGCCCCAGCGGGCGCGAGCGCCACGACGAGAAGATCACGGTCTACGTCTCCGCCGAGGAGCTGATGGACCTGGAGCACGCCCGCCTGGTGCTGCGCGGCGAGCACGGCCTCGCCGTCGACCGCGGCCGGATCGTCCGCGAGGCGGTCGCCGTGGTCCTGGCGGACCTGGAGTCCCGCGGCGACGCGAGCATCCTCGTACGCCGCCTGCGCGGCCGCTGACGGTACCCTGCGGGCTCCCGCACCCCCGCTCCACCAGGACCACCCCCATGCCCCCACCCCCTGCCGAAACGTCCCCCCGCCGCCGCCCCCTGGGCCGCGGCCCGGGGACGTCGCCGCAGCCCACGCCGGAGGAGGCGGGGGAGGCGGGGGAGCGGCGGGAGGCCGTGGGGGCCGCGCCGGCGGCCCGGATGGGCGAGGCGGTGCCGGACGACGGCCGGGCGGAGCCGGAGGGCCCCGACGAGGCGATCCGGGCCCGCGGTCCGGAAGCGGAGCAGGCCGTAGACGCGGAGCAGACCCCGGACGCCTCGGAGGCGCCCGACCGGCCTGCGGGGCGGGTGGAGGCCGACGAGCCGACGAGCCGGCCCCGGACCGTACGGGACGGGTCGGTGCGGCCTATGGACGGGTCTGTGCCGCCCAGGGACGGCTCCGTGCCGCCTACGGACGGGTCTGTGCCGCCCGCGGACGGGTCCGGCACTCCGGCGAGCCTCGGCGGCGCCGCGGGCGGGTCCGCCGAGGGCGGGGCCGAGGGCGGGGCCGAGCGACCGGGTGACGCCCGCGACGGGCGGTTCACCGTGCGGCTGGCGAACTTCGAGGGGCCGTTCGATCTGCTGTTGCAGCTGATCTCCAAGCACAAGCTGGACGTCACCGAAGTCGCCCTCTCCAAGGTCACCGACGAGTTCATGGGGCACATCCGGGCCATGGGGCCCGAGTGGGACCTCGATCAGACCACCGAGTTCCTGGTGGTCGCGGCGACGCTGCTCGACCTGAAGGCCGCGCGGCTGCTGCCGGCCGCCGAGGTGGAGGACGAGGCGGACCTGGCCCTGCTCGAGGCACGGGACCTGCTGTTCGCGCGGCTGCTGCAGTACCGCGCGTACAAGCAGGTCGCCGAGATCTTCGGCGAGCGCTGGGAGGCGGAGGGCCGCCGCCATCCCCGGACCGTCGGCCTCGAACCGCACCACGCCGAGCTGCTCCCCGAGGTCGTCATCTCCATCGGCGCCGAGGGCTTCGCGAAGCTCGCCGTCAAGGCCATGCAGCCGAGGGCCAAGCCGCAGGTGTACGTCGACCACATCCACGCCCCGCTGGTCAGCGTGCGCGAACAGGCCGCCGTCGTGGTCGCCCTGCTGCGCGAGCGCGGCACCCTCGGCTTCCGGGAGCTCGTGGCGGACGCCGACGACACCCTCACCGTCGTCGCCCGCTTCCTCGCCCTCCTGGAGCTCTACCGCGAGAAGGCCGTCGCCCTCGACCAGGAGACCCCGCTCGGAGACCTCACCGTCTCCTGGACGGGCGGCGAGACCGACGCCGCGGCCACCGCCGTCACCGACGAGTTCGACCAGGAACCCCGAGCGCCCGAGGAGGCCGCCCCGTGAGCGATCTCAAGCCCGCCCTCGAAGCCGTCCTCATGGTCGTCGACGAGCCCGCCACCGAGGCCCACCTCGCCAAGGTCCTCGACCGCACCCCGCGCGAGGTGGGCGACGCCCTGCGCGAGCTCGCCGGCGAGTACACCGCCCAGGGCCGCGGCTTCGAGCTCCGCCTGGTCGCCGGCGGCTGGCGGTTCTACACCCGCGCCGAGTACGCCCCCGCCGTCGAGGCCTTCGTCCTGGACGGCCAGCAGGCCCGGCTCACCCAGGCGGCCCTGGAGACCCTGGCGGTCGTCGCGTACCGCCAGCCGGTCAGCCGCTCCCGGGTCTCCGCCGTGCGCGGAGTGAACTGCGACGGGGTCATGCGCACCCTCCTCCAGCGCGGTCTGGTGGAGGAGGCGGGCGCGGAACCCGAAACAGGTGCGATCCTGTACAGGACGACGAACTACTTCCTGGAGCGCATGGGCCTGCGCGGCCTGGACGAGCTCCCCGAGCTCGCCCCCTTCCTGCCCGAGGCGGAAGCGGTCGAGCCGGACTCCCTGGAGGGTGTTCCGTCGTTCGATCCGGACGCAAGAGAGCCGGACGCGGACGAGAACGAGTAGACGACGGAAGTTTGATGCGAAGCAGCAGCGGCAGGAACAGCGGAAACAACGGCGGGAGCCGTGGTGCCAAGAGCGGCGGCCGCGGCAACTACCGGGGAGCCGGGAACAACCGCGACGACCGGGGCCAGAGCGCCGGCCGCCCGCGCCGGCCCCGGCCCGAGGAGCGCTCCTACGACGTCGACGGGCGGGCCGGGCGTCCCTCCGACGGCCCGAAGCGGGGGCGCGGCGACGCGGCCCGCGGCGGCGCGAAGGGCGGCCCCAAGCAGTCGCCCAAGCGCGGCGGCGGCCGTACGGCCCCGGCCCGCTCGCGCGAGTACGACGCCCGCGCGGAGGAGCGCAACCGGGAGCGGTACGCCAACAAGCCCGAGATCAAGACCCCGAAGACCTTCCCGGGCGCCGAGCAGGAGGGCGAGCGCCTGCAGAAGGTGCTCGCGCGCGCCGGTTACGGCTCGCGCCGCGCCTGCGAGGAGCTCATCGAGCAGTCCCGCGTCGAGGTCAACGGCAGCATCGTGGTCGAGCAGGGCCTGCGCGTCGACCCGGAGAAGGACGAGATCAAGGTGGACGGCCTGACCGTCGCCACCCAGTCGTACCAGTTCTTCGCGCTGAACAAGCCGGCCGGTGTCGTGTCCACCATGGAGGACCCGGACGGCCGCCAGTGCCTCGGCGACTACGTCACCAACCGCGAGACCCGGCTCTTCCACGTCGGCCGTCTCGACACCGAGACCGAGGGCATCATCCTGCTCACCAACCACGGCGAGCTGGCCCACCGTCTCACCCACCCCAAGTACGGCGTGAAGAAGACCTACCTGGCCGCCATCACCGGCCCGCTGCCCCGCGAGGTCGGCAAGCGGCTCAAGGACGGCATCCAGCTGGAGGACGGCTACGCCCGCGCCGACCACTTCCGGGTCGTCGAGCAGACCGGCAAGAACTACCTCGTCGAGGTCGTGCTGCACGAGGGCCGCAAGCACATCGTGCGCCGCATGCTCGCCGAGGCGGGCTTCCCGGTCGAGAAGCTGGTCCGCACCGCCTTCGGCCCGATCACCCTGGGCGACCAGAAGTCGGGCTGGCTGCGCCGCCTGAGCAACACCGAGGTCGGCATGCTGATGAAGGAAGTCGGCCTGTAAGCCGCTTCTGACGGAGCCACCTTCTGACCACGGGGAAGGGCCCGTGACCGCCATCCCGGCGGTCACGGGCCCTTTTCGTACTTGTGGTCGAGTGCGGCCACCATTTATAGTCAGGCTGACTTTTAAGGGCTCAACGGGAGGCGAGCATGAGTCTCGGACACGTCCTGGACCCGCTCCAGCAGCCGCTCTTCACGCTCCTCGACACCCCGGTCTCCTGGACCGAGGTGCTGGGCTTCGGGAGCGGGGCGCTCTGCGTCTGGCTCGTCGCCCGTCAGCACATCGCCAACTGGCCCATCGGCATGGCCAACAACGTCTTCTTCGTCCTGCTCTTCTCCCAGAGCGGGCTGTACGCCGACGCCGGCCTCCAGATCGTCTTCATCGCCCTCGCCGCGTACGGCTGGTGGACCTGGACCCACGGGGGTGGACCAGGCTCCGTCACCCGGACCCTCCCGGTACGGCGCACCAGCCGCACCGAGTGGACCTGGCTCGTCGCGGCGGGGGCGGTGGGGACCCTCGCCCTCACCCTGCTCCTCGACCGGGCCACCGACTCGACCGTCCCCTTCTGGGACGCCCTGACGACCGCGCTGTCCCTGATGGCCACCTACGGCCAGTGCCGAAAGCGACTGGAGTCCTGGTGGCTCTGGATCGCCGCCGACGTCGTCTACGTGCCCCTGTACGCGTACAAGGAGCTCTACCTCACCTCGGTGCTGTACGTCGGCTTCATGACGCTCTGCGTGCTCGGCCTGCGCGACTGGCGGCGCGACCTCACCGCCCGGCGCGCCCTCCCCGTGGAGGCGGCGGCATGAAGCGCTACGGCCACGGCCTCGTCCTCGGCAAGTTCTATCCGCCGCACGCCGGCCACCACCACCTCGTCCGCACCGCGCGCGAGAGCTGCGAGCGCCTGACCGTGCTCGTCTGCGCCTCCTCGGTCGAGTCCGTCCCCCTCGCCGAGCGGGTCGCCTGGATGCGCGAGATCCACCCCGACGCGCTCGTCGTGGGGGCCATGGACGACCACCCCGTCGACCTCCACGACCCCGATGTGTGGGACGCCCACATGGCGGTCTTCCGGACCGCGGTGCCCGAGACCGTCGACGCCGTCTTCACCTCGGAGCCGTACGGGGAGGAGCTCGGCCGCCGCTTCGGCGCCGCCGCCGTCTGCGTCGACCCCGAACGGCTCCGCCACCCCGTCTCCGGCACCGCCGTGCGCGCCGACCCGGTCGCCCACTGGGACCAGCTGGAGGCCCCCGTACGGGCCGCCCTCACCCGCCGGGTCGTCGTCCTCGGCGCCGAGTCCACCGGCACCACCACCATGGCGCTCGCCCTCGCCGACCACTACCGGCGGCGCGGCGGCGTATGGGCCCGCACCCGGTGCGTCCCCGAGTACGGACGCGCCTACAGCGAGCTCAAACTCGCCGAACTGCGCGCCGAGCGGCCGGGCGCCGGCTGGTCCGACGTCACCTTCCACTCCGCCGACTTCCCCGTCATCGCCCTGCGCCAGGCCGAACTGGAGGAGGAGGCCGCCCGCGACGGCTCGCCCGTCCTCTTCTGCGACACCGACGCCTTCGCCACCACCATCTGGCACGAGCGGTACATGGGCACCACCAGCCCCGGCACCGGCGAGATCGCCGCCCGCGGCCGGCAGCACCTGTGGCTGCTCACCGACCACCGGGGCGTCGACTTCGAGGACGACGGGCTGCGCGACGGCGAACACCTCCGGCCCTGGATGACCGCGCGCTTCCTCGCCCAGCTCGCCCACACCGGCCGCCGCACCGTCCTGCTCACCGGCCCCCACGAGGAACGCCTCGCGACCGCCGTCGCCGCCGTGGACGCGCTGCTCGCCGAGGGCTGGCACTTCACCGACCCGCTCCCGGAACGCCGATGACCACAGAACGCCCCTCCGCACCCGGGGCCTACGACAAGTACGCCTTCGAACCGTTCGCCCTCACCGCCGACCTCGCCGTCTTCACCGTCCGCCAGGAACGCCTGCACGTCCTGCTCGTCCAGCGTGGCCAGGAGCCCTACGCCGGAGCCTGGGCCCTGCCCGGCGGCTTCGTCCTGCCCGACGAGTCCGCCGAGCAGGCCGCGCGCCGCGAACTGGCCGAGGAGACCGGCCTGTCCGAGGCCAACGCCGCCCGGCTCCACCTGGAACAGCTGCGCACCTACAGCGAGCCCGACCGCGACCCCAGGATGCGGGTGGTCTCCGTCGCCTTCACCGCGCTCGTCCCCGACCTGCCCGAACCACGCGGCGGCGGCGACGCGGCACAGGCCCGCTGGCTGCCCTACGAGGACGTCCACGACCTCGCCTTCGACCACGACCGCATCCTCGCCGACGCCCGCGAACGGGTCGGCGCCAAACTCGAGTACACCTGTCTCGCCACCGCCTTCTGCCCGGCCGAGTTCACCCTCGGCGAGCTGCGGCAGGTGTACGAGACGGTCTGGGGCGTCCCACTCGACCGCCCCAACTTCCGGCGCAAGGTCCTCGCCACCCCCGGCTTCGTCCGGCCCGTCGAGGCACCGCCGCGCCGCACCGGCGGACGGGGGAAACCGGCCGCTCTCTACCGGGCGGGAGAGGCCACGGCGCTCCACCCGCCCTTGCTGCGACCGGAAGGACGGACGGCATGACGACGACGAAGCGGGCGGCGACGGGGGCGCTGATCGGGCTGGCGCTGGGGGACGCGCTGGGGCTGCCCACGGAGTTCATCGACGTACCCAGGATCATGAGCTGGTACGGGCCCTGGCGGGAGCTCGCGCTCCCCGAGAAGGGCAGGGTCACCGACGACACCCAGATGACCCTCGCCTTCGCGCGGGGCATCCGCACCGCCATGGAGCGGGGACCGCTCACGCCGCTGCGCCTCACCCGCCCGCTCCGTGAGGAGTACGTCGAGTGGCACAGGTCGCCCGAGAACAACCGGGCCCCCGGCCGCACCTGCATGGTCGCCTGCCAGTTGCTGTCCACCGACCGGCTCTGGCAGGACGCCAGCCAGGTCGGCTCCAAGGGCTGCGGCGCCAACATGCGGGTCGCGCCCATCGGGCTCGTGCCGGGCCTGAGCGACGAGCAGCGGGCCGGCGCCGCCCAGCTCCAGTCCGCCCTCACCCACGGTCACCCCACCGCCCTGGCCGCCTCCGACCTGACCGCACGGGCCGTGCACCTGCTCGCGCGGGGCGTGGACCCCACCGGCCTCGTCGGGCAGCTCCGTTCGTACGCCTTGGAGAACCGCTCCCGCTACGACGAGCGCTGGCTCGGCGACCTGTGGACCCGCTCCCAGGACCCCAGCGCCCTGCACTTCATCCGGCGCGGCTGGGACGAGTGCCTGGCCGTCCTGGAGCGGCTGGACGCCGTCCAGCGCACCGCCGACCCGGAGATCGACCCCTGCACGTACACCGGTGACGCCTGGATCGCCGAAGAGGCGCTGGCCACCGGCCTGCTCTGCTTCCTGCTCTTCCCCGACGAGCCCCTCACCGCCCTGCGCCGGGCCGCCTGCACCCGCGGCGACTCCGACTCCATCGCCGCCCTCACGGGCGCCTTCGCCGGCGCGCACCTGGGCGCGGACGCGTGGCCGAGGGAATGGGCGGAGCGGGTGGAGTACCGGGACGAGCTGCTGGCGTTCGGCGCGCTCTGGGACGCTTGAGCCCATGACGCACTCGAAGGTCCGCACGGCCGAGGCCGGTCTGGCCCGCGCCCGGCTGCCCGGTCTGGGCCTGTCCGCGGTCGTGGCCGAGCAGCCCGACCCGCTGCTCTTCGCCACCGTGTCCGGCGCCCACCTCTACTGCTCTACACCTACCGGGCGCTGCTGACCGGCATCCACCTCATGCGGTCGGGCGAGATCCAGGCGCACCTGCCCACGCTCGTCGCCGAGGTACCCGAGGCGCCCGCACGGCTGCCCGACCTCGTCGAGGTCAAGGCGGCCGCCGAGCACGGGGCGGCGCCGGTCGCGACGGAGGACGTACGGGCCGAGGTGGAACGGCTGCACGCCGTACTCGACGCCGCGCAGGCCGACTCAGGTCTCCGAGGCGAGTCCGGCGCCCTCGGCGCGCTGCACGAGCTCGTCGTGCGGGTGCGCGTCGAGCACGCGCAGGGCTGAGGCGCGGCGGGCGCGGGTCAGGAAGTCCTCGACGCGGGCGGTGTCCGGGGCCTCGGGGAGGGGGCTGGTGGTGTGGGCGTGGTCGGCCTCGTCCTGGAGGCGGTTCATCCAGGACTCCACCTCCGGCCAGGACACCTCGCCCCGCTTGACCGCGAGCAGACGCTCGCGGTCCTCGCCCACGTCGACCCGGAGTTCACCGCTGCGCAGCAGGTCACGGCAGCTGGTGAGCAGGCGCAGCAGATGCATGGCGTGCTTCCAGCGCGGGGCGCCGTACTGGCGGACGTCGGCGTCGAGCTTGCGGCGCTGGCCGGCCGCGTACCGCACGAAGGTGGCGTGCGACCGGCGGGAGAGGAACGCCCCGCGCAGGGACAGCAGTTCGCCGCCGGTCGCGTCGGCGTGCTCGACGACGGGGGAGTGCAGGCACTCCAGGACGTTCGGGTTGTTGCGCAGGGCGAGCTCGCAGAAGCGTTCCAGCTCCCAGCTGAACTGCTCGGGGGCCGGGCCCTCCACATGGGCGGGCGGCTTGTCGAAGCGCCAGAACAGCGGGGTGGGGGCGAGGTACACGCCCCTGCGGTCGGTGTCGCTGTCCTCGGTGGCCAGACCGAACGCGCGCGACCCCATGACACAGGAGTAGATCGTGTGGTCGCGCACCAGTTCCTCGGGAGTCATGCGCGACAGGCTAGGCCAGAGTGATCGTGTCCGCCGACACATTGATCGTCTCGGTGGGCAGCGGCCGGGTCGCCGGACCGGCGGCGACCGAACCGTCCGCCACACGGAACCGCGAGCCGTGGCAGGGGCAGTCGATCGTGCCGTCGGCGACCTTGCCCACGATGCAGCCCTGATGGGTGCAGACCGCCGAGAAGGCCTTGAAGTCGCCCGCCGACGGCTGGGTGACCACCACCTTCTCCTCCTTGAAGACCTTGCCGCCGCCGACCGGGATCTCCGACGTGCGGGCGAGGGCGCGGCCGGGGGAGGCGGGTGACGTGGGCCCGGCCGGCGTCGAGGCCGCGGGCTCCTCCTTCGGACCGTCCGATCCGTCCGATCCGTTCGATCCGCAGCCGGTCACCAGGACCGCACCGGCGAGGAGTGCCGTACGGCGGGGCAGGGCGTCAGCAGTCGTCATGCCGACCAGCTTGGCCGTGCGCCCCGCGCGCGTGCCGCAACACGCCTACGCCCGGGGTGCCAGCTCCCTCGCACGGCCGTCCGCGTCCCGCCGCACCTCCAGGACCGCCGTGACCGCGGACCGCTCGACCGGCCCGTACACATGCGGGAAGAGCGTGCCCTTCGAGCCCTCGGCACCCCCCGCTCCCTCCCAGCGGACCTCGCCGCCCAGCCGGGTCTCGTCGATCACCAGGACCAGCAGCGGCCCGGCCACGTCCCGGTAGTGGGCGTCGGCGATCGCGAGGGCGGAGGTCTCGTCCGGGGAGCAGTGGACGAAACCCTCGGCGGCGAGGGACGCCGGGGCGTAGGGGAGGTCGGGGCGGGCGGACCATGCGTCCAGCGGGACGACGTGCAGCAGCATGCCGACAGTTCTACCCTGCGGACATCGCCCGCACGGCTCGCTCTGCCCCGCGGGCATCGCCCGCACGGCCCGCCGTCTCGGAGGGCGGGCGCCGCGACCGCCCCTCCGCCCGGCTGACTAGGCTGGTCGGAGCACTGACGCAGGCGAAGGAGTACGAGGTGGCGGTACGAGCCGTCCGAGGCGCCGTCCAGCTGGAGCGGGACGAGGCCGGACACATGCACGAGCAGGTCGAGGAGCTGCTCACCGCCGTGCTCGAACGCAACGGCCTGACCGCGGACGACCTGATCAGCATCTGGTTCACCGCCACCCCCGACCTGCACAGCGACTTCCCGGCCGCGGCGGCCCGCCGCATCGGCATCGTGGACGTCCCCCTCATCTGCGCCCAGGAGCTCGACATCGAGGGCGCGATGCCGAGGGTCGTCCGGCTCCTCGCGCACGTCGAGTCGGATCTGCCCAAGTCCCGGATCGCGCACGTCTACCTCGGCGCCGCGGCCGCCCTGCGCAAGGACATCGCCCAGTGAGAACCGCGCTCGTCATCGGAACCGGCCTGATCGGCACCTCCGCCGCGCTGGCCCTCGCCGGCCGGGGCGTCACCGTCCACCTGCGCGACCACGACCCGGCCAGGGCCCGTACGGCCGCCGCGCTCGGCGCCGGCACCGACGAGGCGCCCGAGGGGCCGGTGGACCTGGTCCTGGTCGCCGTACCGCCCGCGCACGTCGCCGGCACCCTCGCCGACGCGATCCGGGCCGGTCTCGGCCGCGGCTACCTCGACGTGGCGAGCGTGAAGGGCGGGCCCAAGCGGGAGCTGGAGGAACTGGGCCTGGACCTGACCGCGTACATCGGAACCCACCCGATGTCCGGCAAGGAGCGCTCCGGGCCGCTGGCCGCCACCGCCGACCTCTTCGAGGGCCGGCCCTGGGTGCTCACGCCCACCCGCGACACCGACACCGAGGTCCTCAACCTCGCCCTCGAACTGGTCGCCCTGTGCCGGGCCGTCCCCGTCGTCATGGACGCCGACGCCCACGACCGCGCCGTCGCGCTGGTCTCGCACACCCCGCAGCTGGTGTCGTCGATGGTGGCGGCCCGCCTGGAGGAGGCCGACGAGACGGCGGTACGGCTGTGCGGGCAGGGCATCCGTGACGTGACCCGGATCGCCGCCTCCGACCCCCGCATGTGGGTCGAGATCCTCTCCGCTAACCCCGGGCCCGTCGCCGACGTCCTCGCGGGCGTCGCGGCGGACCTCGACGAGACGGTACGAGCCCTGCGCGCCCTCGAATCCGGCGACGAGGCCAAGCGCCGCGCCGGCGCCTCGGGCGTGGAGGACGTCCTGCGCCGCGGCAACGCCGGCCGCGCCCGCGTCCCCGGCAAGCACGGCGCCGCCCCCGCCGTCTACGAGACCGTCGCCGTCCTCATCAGCGACCAGCCCGGCGAACTCGCCCGCATCTTCGCCGACGCGGGCCGGGCGGGAGTCAACATCGAGGACGTCCGCATCGAACACGCGACGGGCCAGCAGGCCGGCCTGGTCCAGCTGATGGTGACCCCTTCCGCGGCCCCGGTCCTGGGAGCCGCGCTGCAGGAACGGGGCTGGGCGCTGCGGACGGGCTGAGGACCGTCCGCCCGCCCGCTGGGCCGAACGGGTGCGGGGGACTCGGTAACCTTGTGGGGGTCCCCCGCACGTACGACGGGGGCAGTCGCTCACCCAGGAAGGCGTTCCCCACCGTGGAAAGCGTGATCGTCGCCATCGACGGCCCCTCCGGCACGGGCAAGTCGAGCACCTCGAAGGCGGTTGCCGCCAAGCTGGGCCTGAGCTATCTCGACACCGGGGCCCAGTACCGGGCCATCACCTGGTGGATGATCAGCAACGGCGTCGACGTCCACGACGCCGACGCGATCGCCAACGCCGCCGGCAAGCCCGTCATCGTCTCCGGCACCGACCCGGCCAAGCCCACCATCACCGTCGACGGGGTGGACGCCGCCGGACCCATCCGCACCGAGGAGGTCACCTCCAAGGTCAGCGCCGTCAGCGCCGTCCCCGAGGTGCGCACCCTGATCACCGAGCTCCAGCGCTCCATCGCCAAGGGCGCCGAGGGCGGCATCGTCGTCGAGGGCCGGGACATCGGCACCACCGTCCTGCCCGACGCCGACCTCAAGATCTTCCTCACCGCCTCGCCCGAGGCCCGCGCCGCCCGCCGCTCCGGCGAGCTCAAGGGCGCCGACGTGCACGCCACCAAGCAGGCCCTGATCAAGCGGGACGCGGCCGACTCCAGCCGTAAGACCTCCCCGCTCGCCAAGGCCGACGACGCCGTCGAGGTGGACACCACCGACCTCACCCTCGACCAGGTCATCGAGTGCGTGGTGACCCTGGTGGAGGAGAAGCGGGGCCAGAAGCGGGCGGCCGCCCTGTGACCCAGCCCTCCCAGAAGGGCGCCGCCGTCGGCCGGGGCATCGGCATCGGGCTGATGTACGGCCTGTGGAAGCCGCGCGTCCTCGGCGCCTGGCGGGTGCCGGCCTCCGGCCCCGTCATCCTCGCCGTCAACCACGCGCACAACATCGACGGCCCCATGCTCATGGGCACCGCCCCGCGGCCCGTGCACTTCCTCGTCAAGAAGGAAGCGTTCGTCGGCCCGCTCGGCGGCTTCCTCACCGGCATCGGGCAGCTCAAGGTCGACCGCGACAGCACCGACCGCACGGCGATATCCAACGCCCTCGCGGTCCTGGACCACGGCGGCGTCCTCGGGATCTTCCCGGAGGGCACCCGCGGCGAGGGCGACTTCGCCTCCCTGCGGGCCGGTCTCGCCTACTTCGCGGTCCGCAGCGGCGCGCCGATCGTCCCCGTCGCCGTACTGGGAAGTTCCGAGCGGCCCGGACGGTTGATCAAGGCGCTGCCCCCGCTGCGCAGCCGCGTCGACATCGTCTTCGGCGATCCCTTCGACGCGGGCGACGGCAGCGGCCGGCGCACCCGCAAGGCACTGGACGAGGCGACCTTCCGCATCCAGGAACGGCTCACCGATCACCTCGAAAACGCCAGGCGTCTCACCGGGCGCTGAGCGACACTCTCAGTAGTGGGCCCGGTGACGGGACCCACCGACCACGAATGATCAAGGAACGGACTTCATGAACGACCAGCACGACCACGGGGCACTTGGCGACGCCGAGTACGCGGAGTTCATGGAGCTCGCCGCGGAAGAGGGCTTCGACATCGAGGACGTCGAAGGCGCGATCGAGGAGGCCGGGCACGGCCCGCTCCCCGTCCTCGCCGTCGTCGGCCGTCCCAATGTCGGCAAGTCGACCCTGGTGAACCGGATCATCGGCCGCCGCGAGGCCGTCGTCGAGGACCGGCCGGGCGTCACCCGTGACCGCGTCACCTACGAGGCGGAGTGGGCCGGCCGCCGCTTCAAGGTCGTCGACACCGGCGGCTGGGAGCAGGACGTCCTCGGCATCGACGCCTCCGTCGCCGCCCAGGCCGAGTACGCCATCGAAGCCGCCGACGCCTGCCTCTTCGTCGTGGACGCGACCGTCGGCGCCACCGACACCGACGAGGCCGTCGTCAAGCTGCTGCGCCGGGCCGGCAAGCCGGTCGTCCTCGCCGCCAACAAGGTCGACGGCCCCTCCGGCGAGGCCGACGCCGCCACGCTGTGGTCCCTCGGCCTCGGCGAGCCGTTCCCCGTCTCCTCCCTGCACGGCCGCGGCACCGGCGACCTCCTCGACGAGGTCCTCAAGGCGCTGCCCGACGCCCCCGAGCAGCGCTTCGGCAACGCCGTCGGCGGCCCGCGCCGCATCGCCCTCATCGGCCGCCCGAACGTCGGCAAGTCCTCCCTCCTCAACAAGGTCGCCGGCGAGGAGCGGGTCGTCGTCAACGAGCTGGCCGGCACCACCCGCGACCCGGTCGACGAGCTGATCGAGCTGGGCGGCAAGACCTGGAAGTTCGTCGACACCGCGGGCATCCGCAAGAAGGTCCACCTCCAGGAGGGCGCGGACTACTACGCCTCCCTGCGGACCGCGGCCGCCGTCGAGAAGGCGGAGGTGGCCGTCATCCTCATCGACACCACCGACCACATCTCGGTCCAGGACCAGCGCATCATCACGATGGCGGTCGAGTCCGGCCGCGCCATCGTCATCGCCTACAACAAGTGGGACGAGCTCGACCAGGAGCGCCGCTACTACCTGGAGCGCGAGATCGAGACCGAGATGCAGCAGGTCTCCTGGGCGCCGCGGGTCAACGTCTCCGCCAAGACCGGCCGCCACATGGAGAAGCTGGTCCCGGCCATCGAGACGGCCCTCGCCGGCTGGGAGACCCGCGTCCCCACCGGCCGGCTCAACGCCTTCCTCGGCGAGCTCGTGGCCGCCCACCCGCACCCGATCCGCGGCGGCAAGCAGCCCCGCATCCTCTTCGGCACGCAGGCGGGCACCAAGCCGCCGCGGTTCGTGCTCTTCGCCTCCGGCTTCCTGGAGGCCGGCTACCGCCGCTTCGTCGAGCGCCGGCTGCGCGAGGAGTTCGGTTTCGAGGGCACCCCGATCCACATCTCGGTGCGGGTGCGCGAAAAGCGCGGCAAGAAGAAGTGACCGAGTGACGGAGTCACGGAGTCACCGAGTCACGTGACGAACGGCTGAGGGCCGGGGCGATGAGCCCCGGCCCTCAGCCGTATGCGGGTCCCTGTGCGGGTCCGTGTCCGCGTCCGTATGCGGGTCCCTACGGGGGTCCGTGTCCGCGTCCGTACGCGCGTTCGCGTCCGCTGCGCCGCTACACGCCGCTCCGTGGGCCCGGCGGGAGCGCGTACGCCGACCAGCCCGCATGCTGCCGGTGCCCGGTCGCCGCCCCCGTGCCGAAGGCCCGGAAGCTCAGCTCCTCCTCGCCGCTGCGGTCACCCGGCAGCGTACGGAAGGTCCGGCGGTACTCGGAGTACAGGGCGTCGTAGATCGGCGTCGACGATCGGCCCGCCGGAAGGTCCTGCGCCGGACGCATGGACGGGATCGGACTCGGATACTGCTCGCGGAAGGGGTCGTATGGGTGCACGTATCTGCCAACGACCCCGGCGTCCGTGAGATGCGGGCGGCCCTCGGAAAGAGGAGCCCGCCGGGGCCGGGGGACCGTCGGCACCCCCGGGACGCGGGCCGGCCCTATGCCCGGTCGCGCGTCCTCCATCACGTACCGGCCAGCGGCATCGCGGCGGCCACCAGGCGCCCGTTGGCCGCGGCCTTCTCCAGGGCGTCGCGCAGCAGGTCCTCGCGCGGCTGCTGGCCGATCGAGCCGACCGGGGCGGCGAAGACCAGCACCGTGTGCGACTTGTTGGCCGCGGCCCGCCAGCCCTCGGTCACCTGGAGCGGCTGGTGCGCCTGCCACCAGGCGGCCTGCCCCACGCCGCCCGCGCCGGGCTGGAGGACGGAGTGCAGCTGGCCCATGGCGACCAGGACCGACCAGCCGGGCAGCGGGGCCGGCTTGACGTTGACGTCGGCGACCGGCTGGAAGCCCTGCTCGACCAGGAGCGGCAGGAACTCGTCGGTCAGACCGTCCGAGCCGGGGCGGGCGACCGGCGCGGTCGGCTCCACCACGAGCGCCGGGTGCAGCTCGCCCTCGATCAGGACCAGGCCGCTGGTGACGCCGAGGACCGCCTGCCGGGGGTGCGCGGCGGACAGGGAGTCGGCGGCGTCGGCGGCGGTGATGGAGGCGACGGCCCCCTGGAGCTGCTCCTCGGCGACCCGGACGACCTGGGACGGGATGCAGCTGGCGTGGGCGAAGGCGAGGACGGCGGTCTCCTCGCCGACGAACAGCACCGTGCTGGTGCGCTCCTGCTCGGAGTCGCCGGGCGTGCGGCAGGAGGTGCAGTCGTAGCTGCCCGGGGCGTTGTCGCCGGCGAGCAGCCGGTCGGCTTCTTCGTCGCCGATCTCGGCGCGTACGTCCTCGCTGACGTCGAGCATGCGCGGCACGGGGGACTCCCTGGACTCTTCGCGTGCGACGACGGGCGGATCCCGGTCGTCTCATGCCGAGTTCAACGGGGAACGAACGGCCGGGGTCACGCGCGGAGCGGCGCCAAGTTGGGCCGGGGACCCGCCCGGCGCCGGTGACTCCGACCGGGTGGCATGTGAACGCTGTTCCGCGCGGCACGGCGCCGGCGGCGGGAACGGCTGCCTAGCCTGCCCCGATGTCGAAGATCCGATATGCGACGGCCGCCGCCGTCCTGGCGGCGTCGCTGCTGTCCCCGGCAGCGGTCGCCGAGGCGTCGGGCCCCGCCACCGCTCCCACGCCCGTCGAGGCGTGCGTGAAGGACCAGTGGCCGTGGGGTTGCGTCGCCGAGTGCGAGAGCGGCGGCGACTGGCACGCCAACACCGGCAACGGCTTCTACGGCGGGCTGCAGTTCTGGCAGCCCACCTGGGAGGAGTTCGGCGGGCTCCGCCACGCCCGCCGCGCCGACCTGGCGACCCGGGCGCAGCAGATCACGGTCGCCGAGGACGTGCTGCGGGTTCAGGGCTGGGAGGCGTGGCCGGTGTGCTCGCGGCGGTACGGCCTGAGCGGGCGCGCCCATGTCGTCCAGGCCGGCGACACGCTCAGCTCGATCGCCCGGCGCTTCAAGATCCAGGGTGGCTGGCAGGCGCTGTACGAGGCGAACCGGGCGGCGATCGGGCCGGACCCGAACCGGCTGATGATCGGCACGATGCTGAGGCTCACGTTCCCGAAGCGGTGATCTCGCGGCCCCCCGCGAGGGAGCCGCGGCGCAGCTCGTACACGACCGAGCCGGGCGGCAGGCCGTCCGGGACGCGCTGCTCGGCCAGGACCACGGCGGCCGAGCGGGGCGGTCGGGCGAGGGCGGCGAGCAGCCCGTACGTACGGGAGGCCACGGCCGGCGCCATGCCGAGGGACGGCTCGTCGACCAGGACCACGCGCGCGCGTGCGGGGGAGACGGGGGAAAGCGGGGAGAGCAGGGCGCGGGTCAGGGCGAGCATCCGGCGCTCGCCACCGGAGAGGGTCCCGGCGCGGTGGCCGAGCAGGGACGCGAGCTCCGGGTAGGCGGCGAGGGCCTCGTCCCGGCGACCGGGCGCCGACAGGTCCAGGTTCTCGGCGACGGTGAGGGTCGCGTACACGGCCCGCAGGTCCGGTACGAAGCACAGGCCGCGGCGGGCCCGTTCGTGGGCGGGCAGCCGGGTGACGTCCGTACCGCGCCACTCCACCCGCCCGGCGGCGAGCGGCACCGTCCCGGCGAGGGCGCGCAGGGCGGTGGTGCGGCCGGCGCCGTTGCGGCCGAGCAGGACCGTGACGGTGGCGGCGGGCAGGAGCAGGTCGAGGCCGTGCAGGGCCTCCAGCGGGCCGTAGCGGACCCGGGCGCGGCGCAGGGCGATCTCGACGGTCATGACACGATCCGGCCGCCTTCCATGGTGTGGACGGTACGGGCGATGCCGGCGACGAGGTCCGGGTCGTGCTCGACCACGAGCACGGCGAGGCCGTCGGCGGCGAGGGCGGCGAGGACCCGGGCGAGGGCGGCGGTCTCGTCAGCGTCGAGGCCCGCGGCGGGCTCGTCGAGCAGCAGGGTGTGCGGGTCGCCCGCGAGCGCCCGGGCGAGCTCGACCCTGCGGAGCGTCCCGGTCGGCAGACCGGCGGCCGCCCGGTGCCGCACGCCGCCGCCGAGACCGGCGAGCCGCAGCGCCCGCTCGACCGCCGGGTCCTCCCCGGTCCCGGGCCGGGCGCCGACACGGACGTTCTCCTCGACGCTGAGCGACGGGAACACGGCGAGCTGCTGGAACGTCCGGCCGATCCCGAGCCGGTGCCGGACGTGCGCGGGCCGCCGGGTGATGTCCACCCCGTCGAGCAGCACCCGCCCGGCGGTGGGCCGCACCGTCCCGGCGAGACAGTC
Organism: Streptomyces sp. NPDC126499; assembly: GCF_040302485.1. Taxonomy (NCBI): domain Bacteria; kingdom Bacillati; phylum Actinomycetota; class Actinomycetes; order Kitasatosporales; family Streptomycetaceae; genus Streptomyces; species Streptomyces sp. NPDC126499. The sequence goes on from NZ_JBEOUO010000028.1 coordinate 47,973, forward strand.
GAACAACGTGCTCTTCCCCGCCCCGTTCGGCCCGACGACCGCGGTCACGCCACCCGGCCGCAGCACGAGGTCGACCCGGTCGAGAGCGGTGAGCCCCCCGGGATAGGTGAGCCGGAGCCCTTGCGCGACGAGCCGCGCACCGCCGGGCGGGTCCAGCCGCGCCCGCGCCGCGGGCGGGCCGCCCACCGCCCCGGCCCCCGGCGGCCGGGGGCGCGCCCGGCCTTCGGCCGCCGAGGCGGGAGTCCCCGCCCGCACCACCGGTGCGGAGGAGACGTCGTCCCCCGGTCCCGCCGTGGACGGCGGGCCGTCGGCTGGCCCGGCCCCCGCGGCAGACCCGCCCCCGCCCCCACGCCACGGCCGCCGGCCCGCAGACCCGCCCCCACGCCACGGCCGCCGGCCCGCAGACCCGCCCCCGCCCCACCGCCGCCGGCCAGCAGACCCGCCCCCGCCCCACCGCCGCCGGCCGCCACGCTCACCCCCGCCACCCGCCCCCGCACCGCCCCCCGGCAGCAGGGCCGTCAGCAGCGGCGGCACGCGCCCCGTGAAGGTGGCCAGGAGGCCGATCACGGCGGCGGCCACGCCCGCGTGGGTGCCGGCGTCGAGGGCGATGAGGAGGGTGGCGGCGAGGAGGGGGGTGAGGAGGGTGTCGGCGCCGAGGGCCAGGACGGCGGCGAACCAGAGGAGGCCGCGGACCGGGTCGAAGGCGTCGGGGTCGAAGGCGCGGACGCCCATGCCGAGGAGGCCGCCGCCCAGGGCCGCCAGGGACGCGCCCAGGACGAAGGCGAGGAGCTTGAGGCCGGCCACGCGGACCCCCGCGGCCTCCGCGCCCCGCTCGTGGTCGCGCAGCGCGGCCAGCGCACGGCCCGTGCGGCCCCGGCGCAGGGCGCCGACCAGGAGCAGGCAGCAGGTGAGGACGAGCAGTTCGAGCAGGTAGTAGCGGCGGTCCGGTTCGAAGCCGGCCGGGCGCTCCAGGGTCACGCCCGCCGTCGCGTACGGCTGCGCGAAGACGAAGCGGCTCACCGCCACCCCCACCGCGAGCGTCGCCAGGGCCAGCGCGAGTCCGTGCCGGCGGATCGCGGGCCAGCCGGTCAGCAGGCCCAGCGGCGCCACGCACAGCACCGCCACCGCGAGCGCCACCAGTTCCGGGAGGCCGGCCCCCGCGAGCAGGCCCGTGAAGAGCGCGCCGAGCCCCGCGTACGCCGCCTGCCCCAGCGCGATCTGGCCGCCCCGCCCCGAGACCACCACCAACGACAGCAGGACCACCGCGAGCGCCGGCACCTGCACCGCCGTCGAAAGGTCCTCGCCCGCGAAGCCCAGGGGCAGCGCGAAGAGCACCGCCACCACCGGCCACACGCCCGCCGGCACCCGCGGCGCGACGCTCGGCGGCGGCAGCGCGTCCCCGTCGCCGACCCCCGGCAGCACCAGGGCCGCCACGAGCAGCGCCACCACGAAGAGGTTCGCCGCGACCGCCTGCAGCAGCTCGCCCGACCATCCCTCCGGGTGCAGCCGGGTCAGCTGCGCCTGTGTCACGCCCAGCGCGAGCGCGGTCAGGACCGCCACCGGCAGGCTCCGCATCCGGGCCACCACCGCGACCACGATCACCTCGACCACGAGGAGCGGCATCCCGTACGGGTCGAGCCGTACGTACGGCGCGAGCAGTACACCTGTCAGGCCCGCCGTGACCGCGCCGAACGCCCAGCCCGCCGCCGCCACCCGGTCCGCGGGGATGCCGGAGAGGACGGCCAGCGGACGGTTGTCCACCACCGCCCGCAGCTCGCGTCCGAACCGCGTCCACCGGGTCACCGCCCCCACCAGGCAGGCCAGTGCCACCACCGCCGCGAGCTGCGCCCACGGGTCGTCGCCGAGCACCACGGGCGCGTCGTCGCGCGCCCCGCCGCCCCAGGCCAGCGCCGCCGCGCCGACGAGCAGCACGAAGACGCCGATCGAGGCCACCAGCGTCTGGGCCGGCCCCGCCCCGGCGCGGGCCAGCGGCCGGAACACCGCCCGGTCGAGGGCCAGGCCGACGGCCGGTGCGACGACGAGCAGGGTGACGGCGGCCCCGAGCGGCAGCGGCCAGCCCCACTCCACCACGAGCTGCCGCAGCACGTACGCGCAGAGCATGGCGATCGCGCCGTGCGCGAGGTTGAGGACGCCGGTCGCCCGGTAGGTGACGATCAGTCCGATGCCGGTGAGCGCCGCCGCGCTGCCGACGGCGAGGCCGGCGAGGACCAGGTCGTAGGTCAGCGAGGCCACGGCTCACACACCGGGCAGGGGGCGAGTTCGGCGTCGCCCGCCGGCCTCGCCTCCGGGCGTCCGGCCACCAGCGGGCAGTCCGGCCGGTGCGCGAGCGTCCCGCCGGGGACCCGGAGCACCGGCCCCTCCGAGGAGGGCACGGTCGGCTCTTCCGGCGCGTCCCGTCCTTCGTCCGGCCGTGCCGACGACGGCGGTACGGGCCCGAGGACGGCCGCCGCGCACAGCACCGCGCCCGCCACCACCAGCGCCGCCCCCGGCACGGTGCACGAGGCCAGATAGGGCAGTTGCCGTTCCGCGAACCGCTCGCCCGAGATCCCGTACCAGCCCAGTACGCACAGCACCGCGCCCGCGGCGGCCGCGGCGAGCCCTCCCCACAGCAGGATCCGGGGTGTCGACGGCACGGCGCCTCCCTGGGCCTCCAGACCACCATCCGGTCTTTATGTCATCTTCATTCGCTTTCTTGCACTATGCCCCGAACCGGCACACCCTGGAATCATCAGGCCGCCCGGCCTGCACGGACATCCGGTGGTGAGCCAGATGGTTCTGAAGAGACGTGCCGCCGCGCTCGCGGCAGCCGCGGTACTGGTCCTGACACCGACCCTCGCGAGCTGCGGGGACGACAACGGCGGCAACGGAGGCAGGACGGAGCCCCCTTCGACGACCCTGCCCACCATGGCGGCCCAGCCCGTGGACCCGGCGGCGGCCAAGGCGGAGATCACCAAGAACTGGACGGCCTTCTTCGATCCGAAGACGCCGAACGCCGAGCGGATCAGGCTCCTGGAGAACGGCGCGCGGATGGCCCCGGTCCTCGCCGCCTTCGCCGGTGACAAGAACGCCGCCGCGAGCTCCGCGAAGGTCAAGGGGATCGAGTTCACCTCGCCCTCGGACGCCAACGTCACCTACGACCTGCTCGTCGGCGGCAAGCCCGCCCTGCCCGACGCCAAGGGCACCTCCGTCCTGCAGGACGACACCTGGAAGGTCTCCGTGCGGACCCTCTGCGGCCTCGTCCAGCTCAGCGGTGCGACACAGGTCCCGGGCTGCTGACGCGGCCGGGGCACTGCTCCTGACCGCCGTCCTCGCCGTCCTGGCCCTGCTCGCGACCGGCTGCGGCAGCCGGCTCCCGGAGCGCGCCTTCGAGACGCGGCCCACCGTCACCCCCTCCGGCGGTGAGCCGCTCCGCGTCGGCATCATCACCAGCGCCACCAGCCCCGTCGGCGGAGCGGCCCTCACCGGCCCGCGCGACGGAGCCCGCGCCTACTTCGACGCGCTCAACGCCCGCGGCGGCCTCGACGGCCGCCGCGTCGAGGTCGTCACCTGCGACGACGGCGGCAGCGGCGTCGGCAACAACGCCTGCGTGCACCGTCTGGTCGACGAGCGCAAGGTCTTCGCCCTGGTCGCCACCACCGCCCTCGACTACGCGGGCGCCCCGCGCGTCGCCCGGGCCGGCGTCCCCGACGTCGGCGGACAGCCGCTGACCCCGGCCTACGACACGTACCCCCATCTCTACGGGATCTACGGCAGCTCCGCCCCGCGCACCGGGCACGCACCCGGCTGGAACGGCGTGCTCTACGGCGGCACCGAGGTCTACCGCTGGTTCCGGGAGCACCTCGGCGCCCGCACCGCCGCCGTCGTCTCGTACAACCAGGCCGCCTCCGCCGCGTACGCCCGCCTTGTCGCCCAGGGGCTGCGGGCCGAGGGCTACCGGGTGGTGGAGGAGCAGGTCGACTTCGCGCTGCCCAACTTCCGCGCGGTGGCGGCCGACCTGCGGGCGCGGAAGGCCGACCTCCTCTTCGACGCGATGGACACCCACGGCAACGCCCGGCTGTGCGAAGCGATGGAGACGTCGGGCGTGCGGGTCGCCGCCAAGGTGACCAACGTGCAGAACTGGTCCTCGTCCGTGCCGCGCGACTACGCGCGCTCGCCCGGCTGCCGGGCCGCCCTCTTCGCGACCGGAGCCAGCCGGAACCACGAGGACACCGGGCACCCGGCGGTACGGGAGTTCCGGGCGGCGATGGGCGACCGGCCGCTGTCCCAGTGGCAGCTGGAGGGCTGGGCGGCGGCCATGTGGTTCACCGACGCGGCCCGGTCCTGCGGCGACCGGCTCACCCGGGCCTGCGTCGAGGCGTACCTCGGCCGGCCGGAGCCGTACACCGCGCGCGGACTGCTGCTGCCCGTCCGCTTCGAGCACCTGGCCGAGCCGCCGACGACCCGCTTCACCTGCCTGTCCGTGGCCCGCTGGCAGGACGGCCGGGGCTGGGTCTCGCAGGGCGAGATGACGCGGAACTGCGCCACCGTGCCGCAACTGGGATACCGGCCGTGAACGACCCCGCCCAGGCGGGCAGTACAGTCGCCCCGACCACGCAACTCACCGGGGGGAACCGGAACGGCCCATGCGCATCTCCTTCCTGCTCCACAACGGCTACCACATCGGCGGCACCATCCGGACGACCTTCACGCTCGCCGCCGAGCTGGCGGAACGTCACGAGGTCGAGATCGTCTCGGTCTTCCGCCACCGCGACGAGCCGATCCTCGGCGTCCCCGCCGGAGTGACCCTGCGCCACCTCGTCGACATCCGGAAGAACAGCCCCGGTTACGACGGGGAGCACCCCGACTTCCACCGCCCGGCCCGGGTCTTTCCGCGCGGCGACGGCCGCTGGAAGCAGTACAGCGCCCTCACCGACGCCCGCATCGGGGCGTACTTGGCGTCGGTCGAGGCGGACGTCGTGGTCGCCACCCGCCCCGGTCTCAACGTGCAGCTCGCCCGGCAGGCACCGCGCGGACCGGTCCTCGTCGGCCAGGAGCATCTGATCCTCGACGGGCACAGCTACCGGCTGCGCCGCGACATCGCCCACGAGTACGCGCTCCTGGACGCCGTCACCACCGTCACCGAGGCCGACGCCCGCGCGTACCGGAAGCTCGCCCTGCCCGGGGTGCGGATCGACGCCGTGCCCAACAGCGTGCCCGCGCCCGGCGTGCCGCCCGCCGACCCCGCCTCCAAGATCGTCGTCGCGGCCGGCCGGCTCACCCCGGTCAAGCGGTACGACCTGCTGATCGACGCCTTCGCCGACGTGGCCGCCGCCCGCCCCGACTGGAAGCTGCGGATCTACGGCACCGGCGACGCCTCCGACAACCTGAGGAAGACGCTCGCCCGGCAGATCGAGCGGCAGGGCCTCGGCGAGCACGTCTTCCTCATGGGGACCGCCCACCCCATGGAGCCGGAGTGGGCGAAGGGCTCGCTGGCGGCCGTCACCTCCCGGCGCGAGTCCTTCGGGATGACCATCGTCGAGGCGATGCGCTGCGGGCTGCCGGTGGTCTCCACCGACTGCCCGTACGGCCCCGCCGAGATCATCGAGGACGGTGTCGACGGCCGGCTCGTCCCGGTCGACGACACGGCGGCGGTCGCCGCCGCCCTGCTCGCCCTCATCAACGACGACGAGGCCCGGGCCCGCGCCGCCAAGGCGGCCCTCGCCGCCTCCGAGCGCTTCGACCCGGTCCGGATCGCCGCCCGCCACGAGGCGATCTGGACCGAGCTCGCCGCCCGGGGCACCGCGCGCTCCCGCAGCCACCCGCCCGCCCGCGCCGCCCTCCACCGCACCGTCGGCACGGTCGTCGACGCGGTCTACTCGGCGAAGGCGCGCGCCGGAGCCCTGGTCCGCCGCTTCCGCTGACGCCTCGGGGCCGATCGAGGACCGTGGCTGTCCGCGACCCCTGGCAGACTCGCGCCCATGTGGGAGACCTCCGCACGGCTGCTGCGTCTGCTGTCCCTGCTCCAGGCCCACCGCGAGTGGTCCGGGGCCGCCCTCGCCGACCGGCTGGGCGTGACGGCCCGGACCGTGCGGCGGGACGTCGAGCGGCTGCGGCGGCTGGGCTATCCGGTGAACGCCACGCCCGGCACCGGCGGCGGCTACCAGCTGGGCGCGGGCGCCGAGCTGCCGCCGCTGCTCCTCGACGACGAGGAGGCGGTCGCGGTCGCCGTCGGGCTGCGGGCCGCGGCCGGGCAGGGCGTCGAGGGCATCGGCGAGAGCTCCGTACGCGCCCTGGCGAAGCTGGAGCAGGTGCTCCCCGGGCGGCTGCGGCGCCGGGTGGGCGCCCTCAACGCCTTCACCGTGCCGATGCTGCGCACCCCGCTGGACCGCGTCGACCCGGCCGTGCTGACCGAGCTGGCGAACGCCTGCCGGGACGCCGAGCGGCTGCGCTTCGCGTACCGCGACCACGAGGGGGCCGCCACCCGCAGGACCGTCGAACCGCACCGGCTGGTGTGCAGCGAGCGCCGCTGGTACCTGGTGGCCTGGGACGTGGACCGGGCCGACTGGCGGACCTTCCGGGCCGACCGGATCGTGCCGACACCGCCGCACGGCCCCCGCTTCCCGCCCCGCGAGCCGCCCGCCGAGGACCTGGCCGCCTATGTGGCGAAGGGCGTGTCCACGGCGGCGTACGCGACCGAGGCGACGATCCGGCTGCACGTCCCGCTCGCCGAGGCCGCCGCCGCGGTCGGCATCGCCGACGGCGTGCTGACCGCCGAGGGCGACGCCTCCTGCCTCCTTGCGACCGGGGCGCACAGCCTCGATCTGCTCGTGATCCACGTGTCGATGCTCGGCCTCGAGTTCGAGGTGATCGACCCGCCGGAGCTGACGGACCGCGTACGGGCGCTCAGGGACCTGCTGTCCCGGGCCCTCGACCGGCCGGGCGGCGCCGCTTCGGCGGCGGACTCGTGAGCCGCGCGGGGCCGGCCGACTGATCGTACGGTCGGCTGATGATGTGGTCGGGATGCGGGGAAATCGTGAATGCCGCGCGGAGGGGCCCGGTCCCCGGAATTCCCCTCCGCAGGCACCGTGACGGAATTCCGTAAGGACTCCGCCGGGGCCTTCGGGTCTCCCGCGCGGAAGGCCGGGAATTACCGGGGAAACGGCTGGAAACCGCCACTGTCGGCGACCGGGCCCGGGCCGGCCATATGTCGAGAACCTGTGACACAAGCGTGACCGGCGGGGTACTAACGTGAGCTGTATGACACCCGAACACGCACCCGATACGTATGTGGGTCTCGCCGCCGACGACGCCGAACGGCTCGCCCGGATCCGGGGCTGGAGCGTCGTCCGTTCCCTGCCCCCGGGCTCGATCATCACCATGGAGTACCTGGATGGGCGCATCAACTTCGAGGTCGAGGACGGCGTCGTCACCCGCGTCTGGCTCGGCTGACGGCGGACGGACACTCCGGGGCCTTGGGGGCGTGCGGCGCGATACGGGGGAGGGCCCCGGCCGATGACCGGCCGGGGCCCTCCCCGCTCGCGTGCGTCGTCGTGCCGGGGCTGCCGGCTCAGCCGCCCGTCGCCGGGCGGGAGTGCGGCGGACGACGGCTGCCGGCCGGTCCGACCGGGCCGCGCTCCGAACGCACCGCGTGATGGCCGGCGTGCGCGTGATGCGCCGGATGGGGCGCGCGCGGAGCCGCCAGCGGGGCGGCCGGGCGTCCCGGGGCCCGGCCGGTGGCGCCCCGGCCGGAACCGGCACCCACGGTCTCCCGCACCGGCTCCTCGGCCCCCGCGGGGCGCGGCGGGAACAGGCCGGGCACCGGACCGCCGGACGCCACGGGCAGCGAGGGAACGAGCCTGCGGCGGGCCCGCAGCTGCTCGCGCAGCCGGTCGCGCACGCCCAGGATCCGGGCCTCCGCCACCGCGATGACCGGCTCGCACCAGGGCAGCGCGAGCAGGATCAGCAGGCCCGCGGCCCAGCCGAGCAGCACATCGCTCAGCCAGTGCGTACCGAGGTAGACGGTGGTCAGGCCGACGCCGAGCGCGACCACGGCCGACAGGGCCGACAGATAGCGGCGGGCCCTCGGCGTGGTCGCCAGATAGGCCAGGATGCCCCAGGTCACCACCGCGTTCGCCGTGTGACCGGACGGGAATATATCGCCGCCCGCGAAGAGCTCGGCGGAGCCGACCTGCGTCGCGTAGTGGGGGCCGAGCCGGCCGAGACCGAGTTTGACCGAGCCGACCGTGACATTGAGCAGCAGCAGCGCCGCTCCGAGGGAGAGCAGCGGCCGCAGGGTGTGCTGGCGCCAGGAGCGCCAGCCCAGCCAGGCCGCCACCATGACGGCCGTGGGGCCGCGCTGGCCGAGGACGACGTAGTAGTCGAGGAAGGCGTGCAGCTCCGGCCACTGCTGATAGGGCCGGAAGAGCATGATCTTCCAGTCGAGGGTCACCAGCCACGTCGACAGCAGTACGGCGACGACGATGGCCAGATAGAACGCCGACGTCCCGCCGAAGAGGGCGAGACGCGTGCGGGTCATCCGCGGGACCTCTATCTTCGGCGGTTCCGGCTCCCGGTCCAGCCGGGCAAAGATGTCGGTACGCACCCAATCGACGTTACAGGGAGTGAGTAGCGACCTTGGTCGTTCCGGTCTCTTCGTGATGACGATGTGATGTGGAGTCGCTCTCGGCCGGGCGTTTGTTCCCGTCACCCGTCGGAAAATCGGATGACCTTCCGCCCTAATGCCGGAGCGGCCATTCCGTAAGTGTGTTTGACGGTCCGGAGAATTCCACGGACGGCGACGAGCGGCGAATTCCCCCCCGCGCGCGGCCCGGCCCGAGTGGCGTACGCCACACCCCGCGGCCCGCCGGGGTGAGAGCTGCACCACGCGCTCGGGCCTTGAACTCGCGTACGCTGACGGCTCACTCGCCCGTCGATGCCGGGCCGCCCCGGGGCCGCTCCCCGGCCGGTGCCCGCCGAGCGCGAGGGCTTCACTGGGAGGTACGTACATGGCGCGGACGATCACGGCCGGAACACGGCCGCGTCCCCTGGGCCGCCGCACCGACGCCGGTGCCAACCGCTGGGTCGTCCTCGTCGTCCTGTGCGTCAGCCTGCTGCTGGTCGCGCTGGACGCGACCGTGCTGCACGTCGCCGTCCCCTCCCTCACCGAGGACCTGCGCCCGAGCTCCACCGCGCTGCTGTGGATCGTCGACGCCTATCCGCTGATCTGCGCCTCGCTCCTCATCCTCTTCGGCACCCTCGGTGACCGGGTCGGCCGCAGACGGGTGCTGCTGCTCGGCTACGTGCTGTTCGGCGTCGCGTCGGCGGTCGCCGCGCTCGCCACCGTCCCCGAGGTGCTGATCGGCGCCCGCGCCCTGCTCGGCGTCGGCGGCGCCATGATCATGCCCGCCACGCTCTCCATCCTCCGCGCCGTCTTCCCCGACCGGCGCGAGCGGGCCACCGCCATCGGCATCTGGACGGCCACCGCCGCCATAGGCGCCGCCACCGGGCCCGTGCTCGGCGGCTTCCTGGTCGAGCACTACTGGTGGGGCTCGGTCTTCCTGATCAACATCCCGCTGATGGCGCTGATCCTGCCCGCCGGCCGCTGGCTGCTCCCCGAGTCCCGGGGCGGCGGCGACGGCCCCTGGGACGTGCTCGGCGCGCTGATGGCCGCCGCCGGAGTACTCGGCGCCGTCCTCGGCGTCAAGCGGCTCGGCGCCGGCGAACCGCTGCTCGCTCTGCCCACGGCAGGCCCGCTCCTCGCCGGAGCGGCACTCATCGTCCTCTTCGTCCGGCGGCAGAAGCGGCGCGCGCACCCGCTGATCGACATGAGCCTGTTCGCCCGGGCGGCCTTCACCACCTCGGTCGGCTGCATCGTGCTCGCCATGCTGGCCCTGGTCGGCCTCCAGCTGATCGCCGTCCAGTACCTCCAGCTGATCCTGGGCCTCAGCCCCCTGGAGACCGGGCTGCGGCTCCTCCCGCTGACCTTCGCCGCCATGGCCGCCGGCGCCACCGGCTCGTACACCCTGCGCAGGCTCGGCCCGCGCCGCATGGTCGGCTGGGGCTTCGTCCTGACCGCCTCGGCGGTGCTGCTGCTCGTCCTCATGGGCCAGCACGACCGCCCGCTGCTGCTGACCGTCGGCTTCGTGCTGCTCGGCTTCGGACTGCAGACCACCCTCTTCTCGGCGTACGAGTCGATGCTGAGCGAGGCCCCGCCGCAGAGTGCGGGCGGGGCGGCGGCGATCGGCGAGACCTCGTACCAGCTCGGCGCGGGCATGGGCATCGCGTTCCTCGGCAGCGTGATGAACGCGGCGTACGGGCCCGGCCTGAGCGGCGTCCCCGGGGTGCCGGACAGCGCGGCCCGGGCCGCCGCGAACTCCCTCGGCGAGGCGTACAAGGTCGCCGAACAGCTCGGCGGCACGGCCGGCGATGCGCTGCGCCACACGGCCCGGCACGCCTTCGTCAACGGCCTGCACGTGACCCTGTTCGTGAGCGCGGGCCTGCTGCTCCTCGGCGCGCTGATGGCGCTGCGCCTGCCGCGCGTGATGGAGTGCCCGCCGGTGCCGCGCGAGGACCTCGACGACGAGCGGGGTGTCGACGACGGGCGGGGCGGTCAGGGTCTCGACGAGGGGCGGGGCGGCCGGGGTCTCGACGGCGACCGGGAGACCGCCGGCGCCGGGTCCGCGGGCCGGGAGCTGCCGGTGGCCGAGACCGGGAAGGACACCGTCCGCGTCCCCGCCACCCGCGTCCCGGCCGAGCGGGCGGGCTCGGCGCGACCGGGGCGCTGACGCGCGGACGGTCGGGCGCGTGCCCCCTCAGCTCTGGTTGAAGAAGCCGTCCTGGGAGCGTCCGGCGGACTCACCGCTGACGATCTGGGTGTCGGCCGGCGTCAGCAGGAAGACCCGCGTCGCCACCCGCTCGATCGAGCCGCGCAGGCCGAAGGCGAGGCCGGCGGCGAAGTCGACCACGCGCTTGGCGTCGTTCGGCTCCATCGCCGTGAGGTTCACGATCACCGGGACGCCGTCCCGGAACAGCTCGCCGATCCCCCGGGCGTCCCGGAAGCCGTCCGGGGAGACGGTGGCGATCCGACGGCCGTGCTCCTGCGCCGTGTCGGACGCCACCCGCACCCGCGGGTCCGTCACCCAGGCGTCGCCGCTCTCGGCACCGTCGGCGTACTCGTCGTCGTAGTAACGCTCGTCGTTGTCCTCGACGAGTCCCAGCCAGGCACTGGCCTTGCGCACCGATCCCATGGACGCCTCCTTTCAGCGCGGTCACTTGTGGTTCCGCATATCCCTATCGTCGTCCATGATGCGGATCGCGCGCCAAGTGGATAGTCGGCGCGCAGGGGATTCGTGACGGTACTGGTGCAGAACGTGAGGTTCGAAAACTGGCGATTCGTCAGAGATCTTGCGGTATGCGGCGCCTGACAGGGGCTCGGATCCGGCCATGCAACTTAAATGACGAACGTCGGGCCGTAAGGGTGACGATCCGGGCGTACGGGTGAACCGATTCCTCCTCCACCGCCTGGGTACGATGCCCGAGGGGGTCGCGCAGCGGACGCGCGCGATCACGGGGGGAACGTACGGGGGGAATGTCTTGTTCGGAATCGTCCGGCCGTGCACACACCGGCTCACCGAAGGTCTCAAGACGGAGTGGATGGCCCATCTCTGCGGCCTCTGCCTGGCACTTCGCTCGGACCACGGCCAGCTCGCCAGGGTGGTCACCAACTACGACGGCCTGATCGTCTCGGTCCTGACGGAGGCTCAGACCGGACCGACCGAGGCCGGGCGCCGCACGGCGGGGCCCTGTCCGCTCCGCGCGATGCGGACGGCGCCCGTCGCACGCGGCGAGGGCGCCCGGCTCGCCGCCGCCGTCTCGCTGGTCCTCGCCTCGGCGAAGATCCGCGACCACGTCGCCGACCGCGACGGCCTGCTCGCCCGGCGGCCGGTCGCCGCCGCGGCCCGCCGGGTCGCCCGCTCCTGGGACCGGGCGGGCGCGCGCACCGGGCGGGCGCTCGGCTTCGACACCGCGGTGCTCGTCGACGCGGTCGACCGGCAGACCGGCATCGAGTCCCTCGCCGGGCCCGGCACCCCGCTGCTCGCCGTCACCGAGCCGACGGAGACGGCCACCGCGGCCGCCTTCGCCCACACCGCGGTCCTCGCCGGCCGCCCCGGCAACGCCGCGCCCCTCGCCGAGGCGGGCCGGCTCTTCGGCCGCCTCGCCCACCTCCTGGACGCCGTCGAGGACCAGGCCGCCGACGCCGCCGCCGGCTCCTGGAACCCGCTCACCGCGACCGGCACCTCCCGTGAGGAGGCCCGCCGGCTCGCCGACGACGCGCTGCACGGCATCCGCCTGGCCCTGAAGGACGTCGAGTTCGCCGACGGCCGCCTCGCCCACCTGCTCCTCGCCCACGAGCTGCGCACCTCGGTCGACCGCGCCTTCGGCACGACGACCTGCGCCCACGGCACGCCGGGGCCGGGCCGTGGACCGGTGCCGGGGAACCCGTACGGGGGCGGGGCGCCCGGCCCGTACGGCGGCGGCAATCCGTACGGGCCGCACGGCGGGGGCGTGTACGGCGGCGGCAATCCGTACGGTCCGCACGGCGGAGGCGCGTACGGCGGCGGGGCGGGCGGCCACGGCGGCGGAGGAGCGGGCGGACCCGGCGGACCGGGTGGTCCCGGCGGGCAGCCGCCGCAGTTCGGCGCCGGCGGTCCGCAGCGGCCCAAGCCGCGCGGCTTCCTCGCGGGCTGCGCCATGTTCACCTGGCTGTTCTGCACCTGCCAGATCTGCTGTGCGAAGGAGTACGAGGGCCCCTGGTCGCGGAAGAAGCGCGAGGGCTGCTGCCGGGAGTGCGACAGCCACTGCGACTGCCCCTGTGACGGCTGCTGCTGCCCCTGCGACGGCTGACCCGCCGTCGGACGACCGCCGCGACCGACGTCATCGCCAAGGCGCCGGACCTCGGGTGGGGAGATCCGTGACGGGGGCGCCGACGCCGTCACTACCCCACGGGCGTGGTGCGGTAGCCCCGGCCGGTCAGGGGGATCGGGTGGCCGGTCGGGGCCTTGCTCAGGCCTGCCGCTTCTGAACCACGAAACCGCGTACCGGCCTGGGCCCGCGCCGGTCAGGATCCTCCGGCGGCCGCTGCGCGCTCCGCACCCTGGCAACCACGTCCGCGTACCGCGGATCGATCCACTCTGTCATGTGGGCCTCCTTCCTGACCGGCAGCCTACGGGCACCTACGTGGGCTTCTTCGGGATCAGGACGATCGGCCCGGAGTCGTCCGAGTGCTGGCACGACGCCGCCACGGAAACGAGGGAGTCGTCCGGGCCGCGCCACAGCTGCTCGTCGACCTCGTAGCCGGCGGCCTCCATGGCGGCGATCGTGCGGCGGAGGCTGGCCTCGCCGCGGCGGGCGGGGTCCGGGCGCTCGGGTACGTGGTGCACGAACCCGCCGAGGGCCGCGCACAGGTTGGCGTACAGGCTCGTGTGGAGGATGAGGGCGTGCCATCCTTCGTCGACCACGCGGGAGGGCACGAGGCCGTCCCCCGGGCTCGCCGCGGCCGCGGCGAGGAACGCGAGAGCCTGCTCCAGGATCCGGCTGGCCAGCTCGGGGTCCATGCCGGGGTTGTTGTCGAGGATCGTTGCGCGGACGTTGATGAACTGGTTGTCGTTGAGCAGGGCTCGCGAGGTGGTGGGGGCTCCGCCGTGGCGGGGCGGTGGCGGTTTCATCGGCCCGGTCTTGCAGGCGGCCATGGTTCCTCCTGGGGATTCCGACGGTGCGTTTCGGCCCGCTCAGTGCGGGAGTCTGTGTGTGATGCCGAAGGTGATGCAGGCGAGCGTGGCCAGCAGGATCAGGACGTACAGGATCTTCCGCCAGGTTCGGTCACGGGGCGTCTGCCCGGACCGGCGGCAGCTCGGTGTGGCCGATGAGCCTTCACGGTCATGCTCGACTCCTCGTGCAGCAAGGGCCGGCGTACACGGGGACGCTCATGACGTGTGCGCCGTAGCGGGTACCGACCCGGCCCGCTTCGGTACCGCCGGTGGTGATGCGCTTGTCGCACCAGATGCAGTGCCAGCCCATGTGCTGACCGTGAGTCAGGTCCTGGTAGCGCGGCAGCGGCCGCGGCTCCATGGGGGCCGTCATCGTGCCGCCCGCGCGACGGCCGACTCGGCCTCGGAGAGGAACACGTACAGCGGCGGCCAGACCCCGCGCACCGCTGCGCAGTCGAGGTGAGCGTAGATGTGACGGCCCCCGTGGGCGGGCGGCTGCACGCGCACGCAACAGTCCGGGTTGGGGTGGGTGCAGTACGTGCAGTGTCTCTCCGGTCGAGTCCGCATGGCGGCACCATGGCGTCGGCCCGCTCTCCGGTGCCATGCCCGCCTCGTGATGAAAACGGCGATCCGTCACGGCCGGACCATGAACCCTGCGTGCTGTTCGTCGCGCGGATGAGAAAACGGCTCAGTTCCTCAGCCGCCTCCAACTACCTTGGCGGGGGAGGTGCCCATGCCGCGGAGTGACGGAAAGCGGGCTGCGGCCCGAGCGATCGCGGCCAGGGCCGAAGCGGCCGGCTGGACGTCCTGGCAGACAGCAGTCACCATCACAGCGGAGATCGGCTGCGGCCTGCTCCAGGCGCATCGGCTGGCCCGCGGCTGGACGCTTGATGACGCCCGCCGCCGTCTCTTGGCCGTCGGGGCGCGCGTCACCGTACAACAACTCTCCGGCTGGGAGAACGGGAAGAGCCGCCCTGGCGATGAGAACCTCGACCGGCTGTGCCGCGTCTACGCCACCCGCCCCGACCGGCTCGGTTACGGCCACGACTACACACCCAGCCACGAAGCGGCGGTGGAGCCGCTCGCGGAGCTGCCCCCGTCCCGTCCGGATCCGGAAGCCATGACGGTGGACACCAGCAGGCCGCCCGCATCCCTGGCAGCCCTGCGCGCCGGCACCACCGCCCTGCTCACGGGCAGCGTGTCCGAGACCACACTCGACCAGCTGGAACGGCGGGCCACAGAACACGGTCACGAGTACCAGATCCTCCCGCCCGCCGATCTGCTGGTCGGCAGTGTCACCGACTTCCAGGCCGTCAAGGGGCTGCTCGCGGCACGTCAGCCCGCGGACATCCGCGTACGCCTCTGCCGGATCGCAGCGCAGTTGGCCGGCACCACCGGGATAGCGCTGGTGGCGCTCGGCGAGCACCGGGAGGCGCGCTCCTGGTATCACCTCGGGCAGCTCCTCGCCGAGGAGACCGGCGACCGCGCCCTCCGCGCGTGGCTGCTCGCCAGGGAAGCGGTGATCCCGTTGTACTTCGGGGCGCCGGCTGCGGCGCTTGCGTTGGCGGAGCGGGCCCGGCTCGTCGCCGGGTCGGCCGTGTGCGCGACGGCGGCGTGGGCCCCGGCGCTGGAGGCCCGGGCGCTGGCCCGGATGGGCCGTGCCCGGGAAGCGCAGGACGCGCTCAAGCTGGCCCAGACGGCGTTCGCCCGGCTCAGTGCGGCCGACACCTCCGATACCGCCTACGGCTATACCGAACGTCAGCTCGTCTGGCACAGCGGCAGTATGTGGACCACGCTCGGCGACACTCGCCGTGCCCAGGCGGCGCTGCATCAGGCCCGGGACATGTACGCACCCACCGAGTATCTCGACCGGGCGCTGATCGCGATGGACGAGGCGCAGAGTCTTGTGGCGGTCGGCGAGGTGTCGGTCGCCTGCCGGGCGGCGGAGAGTCTGCTTCTCGGGCTGCCCCGGGAGCACCTCACCGGCATCGTGGTCTCGCGGGCGCGTGAAGTGCTCGCGGCGATCCCCGGGCGGGCAGCCGGCTCAGCTCCCGTGCGAGAGCTGCACGAGCTGGTGAGCTCGGTGCCGGCGCTCACCGCGGACGCCGCGCCAGAAGCTGTAGCAGGCCCGTAACGGCGACACCGGCGACGACCTTCCGCGTGTCGAGGAGCTCTTGAACGTCGTCGAGGGGATGCCACTCGATCCGGTCGGCCTCGTGGGTGTCGACCGGGTCAGCGACCCTCTGGGCGCCTCGGCCGAGGAAGACGTGGTGCCGCGCGTTGCACATGCCGCCGATCGGTTCGTTGTAGGCGAGGGGGGTCAGGTTCTCGGGCTTGATCTCGTAGCCGGTCTCCTCCAGCACCTCACGGACGGCCGCCTCGGCTGGTGTCTCGCCCTCGTCGACGATGCCGCTGGGGATCTCCCAGGACCAGCTGCCGGTGGCGAAGCGGTGACGCCACATGAGCAGGACGTCGTCGGTGTCGTTGAGAAGAACGACGGCTGCGACCGGGGCCAGCTTGATCAGGTGGTGCTCGTAGCGGTCGCGCCCTGGCGGCTCGACGTCGACGAGGTCGAGGCCGACCCAGGGGCTGGTGTAGACGGGGCGTGACCCGTGCACTGTCCACTCGCTCATGACCGCCACCCTTGCACAGTCCAAGATCGCGGAGAAGACAGCCCGCGGCACGAAGGCACCCGTGCCTTCCTCTCCAAGCTCCTCCGATCCGATGTCCTTTGATCCAAGGTGCTGTGATCCCACGTGCTCTGGCCGAAGCACCGTTCGACGGGCCTGCCCCGTACCGAGAACCGACGTGTGGAAAGGTGACCGGCATGAGCACGGATGACGTGAAGCGGGGCGCGCGCGGCGGCGATCCCCGGGAGGAGTGGCAGCAGTGGCACGAGCAGCGCACGGCGGCGGTGGCGTCGTCGTACGGACCGCTCTCGCTGACCGGCACGTACTGGCTCTCGGACTTCCCGGAGGGGCGAATTCCGGCCGTTCCGGGGGAGTGGCGGGCGGACGGCGGCGAGGTCGTCCTGACCGCGGGGGCCGAGGACGCGATCACGGTCGACGGCAAGCCGCTGATCGGCACGGTGCGGCTGACCGCGGACCACGCGCCGATCCACGAGTCGCGGGTCGAGTCGGCCGGCCGGCGGCTGGTCGTGCTGCGTCGTGAAGGGGAGTGGGCGGTACGGGACTTCGACCCCGAGTCGGAGGCGCGGCGCGCCTTCCGGGGCATCGTGGCCACGCCGTACGACGAGGAGTGGGTGCGGCCCGGCGTGTTCCGCCCGTACGCCGAGGACCGTCACGTACGGGTGGAGAACGCGGACGGCAGGGAGCGCGGACTCGGTCTCTCCGGGGAGCTGGTCTTCGACCTGCACGGCGCCGAGCGCAGCCTGCAGGTGGCGGTGGAGGACGACGGCACCCTGTGGGCGGTCTTCGCGGACGCCACCAGCGGCCGGGACAGCTACCGCTTCCGTTTCCTGCGGCCGGCCGCGCCGGCGGCGGACGGCACGGTGACGGTGGACTTCAACCGGGCGCTGCTGCCGCCGTGCGCGTTCGCGCCGCACTTCATCTGCCCGTTCCCACCGCCGGGGAACACGCTGGACACGGCGGTCGCGGCGGGGGAGCGGCGGCTGGTCGAGGGCTGAGCGGGAGTCCGCTGGGGGCGTCCGGCCGGGATTTCCGCTCGGAGCGGAAGGGTGGAGTACGGACGGGAGCCCGGGCGGGAGTACGGGCGGGGACGGTGCGGGCCGGCGAAGGGCCGCACCGTCCCGCGCGGGTGCCGGGAGTGGCTCCGCGGGCGGACCGGTGCGTGCGGGCGGTCTTGTGCGTTCCGGTCACGGGGGCCAGTATCGCTCGCGGTGCATGTCAGGAACACGTCACCTGACGGTGCCTCATGAGCCCGCACCCACGGGCCACTTGGCCGTACCCCGAAGGAGAACAGTGAGGACCACGCGCATCCGACTGCTCGCCGTCGCCGCCGCCGTCGCGGCAGCCACCGCCCTCGGTCTGCCCGGCGCCCAGGCCGCCCCCACCCCCGGACCGGCGAGCGCCGAGGCGCTCGCCCGAGTCGACGCCGCCGTCCTGAAGGCGGACGTCGGCGGCACCGCCTGGTACGTCGACAAGGCCGCCGGCAGAGTCGTCGTCACCGTCGACTCCACCGTGTCCGAGGCCGGTCTCGCCAAGATCCGCCAGGCCGCCGGCGCCGACGCCGGAGCGCTGCGCGTCGAGCGCACCCCGGGCGTCTTCAAGCCCCTGCTCGGCCCCGGCGACGCCATCTACGGCAGCGGCTACCGCTGCTCGCTCGGCTTCAACGTGGTCAGCGGCGGCACGCCCCACTTCCTGACCGCCGGCCACTGCGGCAACGTCGTGAAGACCTGGTACGCCAACTCGGCCCAGTCCACGCTGATCGGCCCGACCGTCGGGTCCAGCTTCCCCGGCAACGACTACGCCCTGGTCCGCTACGACAACACCTCGCTCAGCCGCACCGGGGGCTTCACCGCCGCCGACGCCTACGTCGGCGAGCCGGTCAAGCGCTCCGGCTCCACCACCGGCACCCACAGCGGCACGGTGACCGGCCTGAACGCCACCGTCCACTACTCCGGGGGCGGCACCGTGCGCGGCATGATCCAGACCAACGTCTGCGCCGAGCCCGGCGACTCCGGTGGCGCCCTCTACGACGGCAACAAGGCGCTCGGCATCACCTCCGGCGGCAGCGGCGACTGCTCGCGCGGCGGCACCACCTTCTACCAGCCGGTGCCCGAGGCGCTCGCCAAGTACCGGGCGACCCTCCTCTAGCGAGCCCCGCACCGGCGAGCCCTGGTCCCGCGAGCCTGCTCCGGCAAGCCCTGGTCCAGCGAGCCCGCACGTCCGCGCAACTCCCTCGTATCTCCCCTCGGTTGAAGGCTGTACGGCCGAAAGGCACCCTTGCGGCGCGAAGCCGTACGGCCCGAGACTCCCCCACAGCGCCGGCCCCTGGCCGCGCCTCACGGGTCCGGCACCCCACTGCGGGCCCCCGATTCCCCTCTGGAGGAACGAAAAAGTGAGGACCAAGCGCACCACCCCCACGAGAAACATCCGTCTGCTCGCGATCGCCGCCGGCCTCGCCGCCGCGGTCGGGCTCGCCGTCCCCGCCGCGAACGCCGAGAGCACAGGGACGTTCGGCGCCTCCCAGCTCGCCGCCGCGAGCGACGCCGTCCTCGCCGCCGACGTGCCGGGCACCGCCTGGCACACCGACGCCGCCACCGGGAAGGTGGTCGTCGCCGTCGACTCCACCGTCTCCCAGGCCGAGATCGCCACGATCAAGCGCCAGGCCGGTGCCCACGCCGGCGCGCTGAAGATCGAGCGCACGCCCGGCAGGATCAGCAAGCTCATCTCCGGTGGCGACGCCATCTACGCCTCCAGCTGGCGCTGCTCCCTCGGCTTCAACGTCCGCAACAGCGCGGGCGCCGACTACTTCCTCACCGCCGGCCACTGCACCGACGGCGCGGGCACCTGGTACGCCAACTCCGGCCGCACCACCGTGCTCGGCTCCACCTCGGGCTCCAGCTTCCCCACCAACGACTACGGCATCGTCCGCTACACCAACACGTCGATCGCCAAGCCCGGCACCGTGGGTTCCGTGGACATCACCCGCGCCGCCGACCCCACCGTCGGCCAGTCCGCCTGCCGTCGCGGCTCCACCACGGGCACCCACTGCGGCAGCGTCACCGGCCTCAACGCGACCGTGAACTACGGCGGCGGCGACATCGTCTACGGCATGATCCGCACGAACATCTGCGCCGAGCCCGGTGACTCCGGCGGCGCCCTCTACTCGGGCAGCACGGCCCTCGGCCTCACCTCGGGCGGCAGCGGCAACTGCTCCTCGGGCGGCACGACGTTCTTCCAGCCCGTGACGGAGGCGCTGCGCGCCTACGGCCTCAGCGTGCACTGAGGGGCGGGAGACTCCCCTTGACGTGAGGGTCCCCCCGGCCGTCGCCCGGCCGGGGGGACCTTTCGCGCGCCGCGGAGGGCTCAGACCTCGGAGGCGACGCGCTCCGGCTCCGGCGCGCGCCGGAGCGAGGACATCACCACGGTGACGGCCGTGCCGACGACCGCCCACGCGGAGAGGACCAGCAGCGAGGCGGTCAGGTCGTTGCCCCGGAAGTACGCGATCGAGCGCGCCGCCCAGGTGCCCGCGCCCGGCGGCAGGGCCGGGCCGATCGCCTGCCAGAACGGTGGCAGCATCGGCAGCGGGAAGGCGCCGCCGGCGCTGGGGTTGCCGGCGACCACGACGATCAGGATCGCCAGGCCGATGCCGACGACCCCGAAGAGCGACTGCAGGGCGAGGGTGGTGGCGCCGACCGCGAAGACCACCAGGGTGCCCAGGCCCCACAGCGCGGCGACGCTGCCGGGCAGGGCGCCGAGGACCGGGCCGACGATCACCGCGCCGCCGAGGCCGCCGAGCACCGAGTAGAGCGCGAGCGTGCCGAGCCGGATGACCGCCCGCTCGCGGTTGGCGGGCCGGGAACCGGCGCTGATCGCGAGGATCGCGGCGCAGATGTAGCCGCCCACGCACCAGCCGATGACCAGGTAGAAGGCGGACAGGCCGTTGAAGTCATGGGCGGAGGAGGGGGCCACGTCCACGGTCCGCAGCTCGCGCCGCTCGGCCGCCTCCAGCCGGGTGAACATCGTCTCCAGGGTCGCGGCGAGCACCTTGCCGCCGCCGGAGGCGACGAGCAGGGTGTCGGTGCGGCCCCTCGGGTCGACGACCAGGGCCCCGTCGATGTCCCGGTTCCTGATCTGCCGCGTCGCCTCGGCCTCGTCCGCGACCGTCCGGGGGGCGAGCGGCTCGCCGGGCAGCTTCTCCAGCCGTCCCATGAGGGCGGCCGAGGCCTGCTGGGGCGCGACCACGCCGAAGGGGACGTCCTTGGGCTTCGGGGCGTGCAGGGCCCCGACGTAGGAGGCGATGAACAACAGCTGGAGGGCGAGGACGCCCACGACCAGGAGGGCTGCTCGGGGCGTGACGGCGCTCTTCAGTTCGTCGACGAGACTCATGCCCCCACGCTCGGGGGCGGCCGCCCTCCGCGCAGGCGGGACAGGGCCGTATGGCTGACCAGCCGCGGTTATCGTACGGGCGTTCGAAATGCGTTACGCTGGATCCGAGGGGGTGGAACGTACGTACGATTTCGAGCGGGAGTGCGGGAGGTGCGCATGTCGGGGTTCACGCATCTGCACACCGCGTCGGGCTTCTCCCTGCGCTACGGCGCCTCCCACCCCGCCCGCCTGGCCGAGCGCGCCGCCGAGCGCGGCATGGACGCCCTCGCCCTGACCGACCGCGACACCCTCGCCGGCACGGTCCGCTTCGCCAAGGCGTGCGCCGGCCACGGCGTCCGTCCCCTGTTCGGCGTGGACCTGGCCTATGTGCCGGCGGCCGGCCCCTCCGGCGACCCGCGGACCTCCGCCCGGCGCTCGCCCGTGCGCGGCGGCGCTTTCGTCGACGAGTCCGCGCCCCGCGCCGTCCTCCTCGCCCGCTCCCGCACCGGCTGGGCCGAGCTCTGCGCCCTCGTCACCGCAGCCCACGCCCACGCCGGCGAGGGACAGCCCGTGCTGCCCTGGGACGCCCACCGCGGCGAGGGGCTCTTCGTGCTGCTCGGGCCCGGCTCCGACGTCGGGCGCGCCCTCGCCGCCGGCCGCCCCGACCGGGCCGCGCGGCTGCTGGCCCCCTGGCGCGAGCGCTACGGCGACGCCCTGTGCCTGGAGGTCGTGCACCACGGGCGCACCGGCACCGGGCCCGGCTCGCTGCGGCTCGCCGCCCGCACCGTCGGCTTCGCCGTCGAGCAGGGCGTCCGCCCGGTGCTCGGCAACGAGGTCCGGTACGCCGACCCCGGCCAGGGCCCCGTCGCCGACGTGCTCGACTCCGCCCGCCGCCTCGTCCCGGTCGACCCCCGTGCGGGGCTCGACAGCGGCGAGGCGTGGCTCAAGGGGCCCGGCGACATGCTGGCCGCCGCCGAGCGGGTCGTCGAGGCCGCGGGCTTCCGCCGGGACGCGGCCCACCGGCTCCTGGAGCGGACCGAGGACGTCGCCGCCGCCTGTCTGGTCGACCCCGAGGACGACCTCGGCATGGGCTCCGCCCACTTCCCCGAGCCGTACCTGGTCGGCGCCGCCCACCGCACCGCCCAGCGCGTGCTGGCCTCCCGCGCCGCCGCCGGCATGGTCCTGAAGGGCTACGACCGCCGCCCCGACCGGCGCGCCTACTGGGACCGGATGCACCACGAGCTGGACATCATCGCCCACCACGGCTTCGCCAGCTACTTCCTCACCGTCGCCCAGGTCGTGGACGACGTACGGGAGATGGGCATCCGGGTGGCCGCCCGCGGCTCCGGCGCCGGCTCCCTCGTCAACCACCTCCTCGGCATCGCCCACGCCGACCCGGTCGAGCACGGCCTGCTGATGGAGCGCTTCCTGTCCAAGCGCCGCACCGAGCTGCCCGACATCGACATCGACGTGGAGTCCGCCCGCCGCCTCGAGGTCTACCGGGCGATCATCGACCGCTTCGGCACCGAGCGGGTCGCCACCGTCGCCATGCCCGAGACCTACCGGGTCCGCCACGCCGTACGGGACGTGGGCGCCGCCCTGTCCATGGACCCGGCCGAGATCGACCGGATCGCCAAGGCCTTCCCGCACATCCGCGCCCGGGACGCCCGCGCCGCCCTCGCCGAACTGCCCGAGCTGCGCGGGATCGCGGAGGAGACCCGGGGCCGCGAGAGGTTCTGGGAGCTGGTCGAGGCCCTCGACGCGCTGCCCCGCGGCATCGCCATGCACCCCTGCGGCGTGCTCCTCTCCGACGCCTCGCTGCTCACCCGTACCCCCGTCGTGCCCACCAGCGGCGAAGGGCTTCCCATGGCGCAGTTCGACAAGGACGACGTGGAGGACCTCGGGCTGCTCAAGCTCGACGTCCTCGGGGTGCGGATGCAGTCCGCGATGGCGCACGCCGTCGCCGAGGTCGGGCGCGCCACCGGCGTCCGCCCGGACATCGACGCCATCCCGCCGGGCGACCCCGACACCTACCGGCTCATCCGCTCCACCGAGACGCTCGGCTGCTTCCAGATCGAGTCGCCCGGCCAGCGCGACCTGGTGGGCCGGCTCCAGCCGGAGACCTTCCACGACCTCGTCGTCGACATCTCGCTCTTCAGGCCGGGACCGGTCGCCGCCGACATGGTCCGCCCGTTCATCGCCGCCCGGCACGGCCGCGCCCCGGCCCGCTATCCGCACCCCGACCTGGAGGAGGCCCTGAAGGAGACGTACGGCGTCGTGGTCTTCCACGAGCAGATCATCGAGATCGTGCGCATCATGACCGGCTGCGGACGCGACGAGGCCGACCAGGCCCGCCGCGGGCTGTCCCACCCCGAGGCGCAGGGGCGGATCAAGGCCTGGTTCGCCGAGCTGGCGAAGCGGAAGGGGTACGAGGACGAGGTCGTCGCCCGCACCTGGGAGATCGTCGAGGCCTTCGGCTCGTACGGCTTCTGCAAGGCGCACGCGGTGGCCTTCGCCGTGCCGACCTACCAGTCGGCCTGGCTCAAGGCCCACCACCCGGCCGCCTTCTACGCGGGGCTGCTCACCCACGACCCCGGCATGTACCCGAAGCGGCTGCTGCTCGCGGACGCCCGGCGGCGCGGGGTGCCCGTGCTGCCGCTGGACGTGAACCGGTCGGCGGTCGCCCACCGTATCGAACTGGTGTCCGACGGTGGTGCGGAGAAATGGGGCCTCCGGCTCGGCCTCGCCGACGTCCACGGCATCAGCGAGACCGAGAGCGTCCGCATCGAGGCCGGACAGCCCTACGCCTCCCTGCTCGACTTCTGGGAGCGGGCCCGCCCGCGCAAACCCGTCGCCGAACGGCTCGCCCAGGTCGGCGCGCTCGACGCGTTCGGCGCCAACCGGCGCGACCTGCTGCTCCATCTGACCGAACTCCACCGCCTCCAGCGCGGAGCCGCCTCCCACGGCGGCCAGCTCCCCCTCGCCCAGGGCAGGAAGACCGCCCCCGTCGGCCTGCCCGACCTCGACGAGACCGAACGGCTCAGCGCCGAACTCGGCATCCTCGGCATGGACGCCTCCCGCCACCTCATGGGCGACCACCAGACCTTCCTGCGCGAACTCGGCGTGATCTCCGCCGAGCGGCTGCGCTCGGCCCGGCACGGCCAGACCGTCCTGGTCGCCGGCGCCAAGGCGGCCACCCAGACCCCGCCGATCCGCTCCGGCAAGCGGGTCATCTTCACCACCCTCGACGACGGCACCGGCCTGGTCGACCTCGCCTTCTTCGACGACTCCCACGAGGCCTGCGCCCACACCGTCTTCCACTCCTGGCTGCTGCTCGTCCGGGGCGTGGTGCAGCGGCGCGGACCGCGCAGCCTCAGCGTGGTCGGCTCCGCCGCCTGGAACCTCGCCGAACTGGCCGAACTGCGGGCCAAGGGCGGCCTGGAGGCGGCCTCGGAGCGACTGGCCGAACGGCCCGGGAACGAGACGCCGGAAGAGGGCGACTCCGGACGGCGGATCACCCTGCCCACCGGCTACACCATGAACCCCTGGGCCGACCTCCGGCCGGCCGGGGAAGGCGCCGCGACACCGTCGCGGAAGCTGTGGCACAGCAGTCCGGGGAGCGCGGGATGATCCTCTGTGTACGGTTCAGGCTGGAGCCCGTGGGCGAGGTGATGCTCCCTCAGCTCCTCGACCTGCTGCGGGAGTTCACCCCGGTCGTCGAGGCCGCCCCGCCCGGCGAGGCGCTCGCCGACGTGCGCGGCGCGCTGCGCTACTTCGGCTGGAGCCCGGCCGGACTCGCCTCGGTCATACGGATCAGAGCGCTCGCCCTGTACGGGGTCGACTGCGTGATCGGCGCGGGCCCCAACCCGATGCTGGCCCGGATGGCGGCCCGCGAGGCCCGGCCCGGCGCCACCCTGGTCGTCGAGGACCCGGCGGCCTTCCTGCGCGACCGCCCCGTCGTCGCCCTCGACGGCGTCGGCCGCGCCACCGCCCGCACCCTCTGCGGCTACGGCCTCGACTCCGTCGGCCGGGTCGCGGACGCGCCGCTCGCCGTGCTCCAGCGGCTGGTCGGCGCCAAGGCCGGCCGCGAGCTGTGGGAGCGGGCGCGGGGCATCGACCGCACCCCCGTCGTCCCCGGCGAGGTCTCCCGGTCCCTGGCCGCCGAACGCTCCTTCCCGCACGACGAACTGGACACCGGCGCGCACCGCAGGGCACTGCTCTCGCTCACCGGGGAACTGGGCGCCCGGATGCGCGCCGAGGGGCAGATCTGCCGCTCCCTGACCGTGACCGTGCGCTACGCGGACCGGAGCACCTCCAGCCGGACCCGTACGCTCGGCGAACCGACCGCCCACACGGCGGAACTCACCGCGCTCGCGTACGCGATCCACGCCTCCTTCGGGCTCCAGCGGGCCCGGGTCCGGGGGATCGCGCTGCGCGCCGAGGGGCTCGGGCCCGCCGAGGGCGCCGCGCACCAGCTGACCTTCGACCCGGCGGACGACAAGGCCCGGCGGATCGAGGAGGTCGCGGACCGGGCACGGGCGAAGTTCGGCCCGCGGGCAGTGCTGCCGGGCTCGCTGGCGGCCTGAACCGCACGCCGGGCGCCCGTCGGCCCGGCACGGCACTTTTTACCGACGCGTAACTTCCCACCGCACGCTACCCGTGCGTAGCTTGGCGGGAAGCGCATCCCCACTTGTGGTCCGGACCGCAGGGCGTACAGCACCTCTCCTCGAATCCCCCTGAGATTCCCTTGAGCCGCAAGGAGATCGCCCGATGCTGCCCCGGAGCCCCTGGAAGC
Organism: Streptomyces sp. NPDC126499; assembly: GCF_040302485.1. Lineage (NCBI taxonomy): Bacteria > Bacillati > Actinomycetota > Actinomycetes > Kitasatosporales > Streptomycetaceae > Streptomyces > Streptomyces sp. NPDC126499. The sequence goes on from NZ_JBEOUO010000028.1 coordinate 73,547, forward strand.
ACGTCGTCAGAGCGCTGTCCGTACTCCTGCTGACCGCCGCCGCCACCCTCGCCCCCACCACCGCCGCCCAGGCCGACACCACCGCCACCGCCGGTTCAGCCCCCAGCCGTGGCTGGAACGACTTCTCCTGCAAGCCCTCCGCCGCGCACCCCCGCCCCGTGGTCCTCGTCCACGGCACCTTCGGCAACTCCGTCGACAACTGGCTGGGCCTCGCCCCCTACCTGGTCGACCGGGGCTACTGCGTCTTCTCCCTGGACTACGGGCAGTTGCCGAACGTGCCGTTCTTCCACGGCCTCGGCCCCCTCGCCGACTCCGCCGCACAGCTCGACGCCTACGTCGACCGGGTCCTCGCCGCCACCGGCGCCCGCGAGGCGGACCTCGTCGGCCACTCGCAGGGCGGCATGATGCCCCGTCACTACCTGAAGTTCCTCGGCGGCGCCGAGAAGGTGAACACCCTCGTCGGGATCGCCCCCGACAACCACGGCACCACCCTGCTCGGACTCACCGCGCTGCTGCCGCACTTCCCCGGCGTCGAGGACCTGATCAGCGCCAACACCCCGGGTCTCGCCGACCAGATCGCCGGATCGGCGTTCCTCACCCGGCTCAACGAGGGCGGCGACACCGTGCCCGGCGTCCGCTACCACGTCATCGCGACCCGGTACGACCAGGTCGTCACCCCGTACCGCTCGCAGTTCCTGTCCGGCCCGGACGTCACCAACGTCCTCATCCAGGACAAGTGCGCGCTCGACCTGTCCGAGCACGTGGCGATCGGCACGGTGGACCGGGTCACCTTCCACGAGGTGGCCAACGCCCTCGACCCGGCCCACGCGACCCCGACCACCTGCCTGTCGGTCCTCGGCTAGCGGGACCTGCGGCGCGCCGTCGCGAACAGCACGGTGGCGCCGATCCCGAGCACGGCGGCGCCGCCCATCGCCAGATACGGCGTGGCGGCGTCGCCACCGGTCTCCGCCAGCTTCTCCTCGCCGCCCGCCCCCTGGACCCCCGGGGCCGGCGCGGTCGTCGTCGGCGTCGGCGGCGCGGTCGTCGTCGGCGTGGAGGGCGCGCCGCTCGGGGTGGTGTGCCCGCCGTGGCCGCCGTGCCCGGCATGCTCCTCGGCGGGGCTCGCGGCCGGGGCCCCGGACGGTGCCTGGGTCGGCGCGCTCGGCTCCGGGGCCCTCGTCGGCGAGCCGTCCTGCCCGAAGACCACGTCGGAGCAGGTGTAGAAGGCCTCGGGGGAGTCGGAGCGCTGCCAGACCGAGTAGATCAGATGGCGCCCCGACTTCTTCGGCACCGTGCCCGTGAACACGTAGTCGCCCCGTTCCATCCGGGGGTCGGTCACCGTGGCGAACGGCTTGTCCTCCAGGTCCGACCAGGCCAGCGGCTTCGACGGGTCGTAGCCGTCCTTCGTCACGTACAACGCGAACGAGCCCCGGTGCGGAGCGGTCCCCTTGTAACGGAAGGTGCGCGGGCCGGAGTTCATCCGGCTCGCCGGCCAGTCCGCGCGGGCCAGGTCGAGCCCCCGGTACTTCTCGTTGCCGGCGCTGCACAGCTCGCCGTCCGGGATCAGCTCGCGGTGCCGCCCGGCGGCGTTCGCGATGTTCACCCCGTTCCAGTCGTAGAACGCCTGCGTCCCGCTCGCCGCCACCGCCGCCTTGCACGCCGCCGAATCCGGGCTCTCCGGGCCCTCCGCGAAACAGCCCGCGACCCGGCTGACGGGGTCGGTCATCGACCCGTGGGCGACGGCGGCGGGCGCCAGGGCGAGTCCGGACAGGAGCACGGCGGCGGTGGCACCGGCGGTGGCCACGGCGGCGGTCGTACGGCGTGCGGTCATGGGGGAACGACTCCTTCACGAGGGTGGGGTGTGGGGGGTTGCCCAGCAAACTAGCCCTCGGAACAGGCGCATTCGGGACCCGTGACCGGCTCCGGGCGATCCTTATGGTCGCGTTAAGGAGCCTCTAAGCGGCACCACAGACAGGGCCGCCGGCCCGGTTCCGTTCGCCCGTCAGCCCACCCGCCGGTAGCGCCGCTCCGGCCGCCCCGTGCCCCCGTACCGCAGCGTCACCTCCGCGCGGCCCGTCTGCGCGAAGTACTCCAGATAGCGCCGCGCGCTGACCCGGGACAGCGAACCGGCCTCGGCGCACTCGGTCGCCGACAGGCCCTCCGGGTGCGACCGCAGGACCGAGTCGACCAGCTCCGCCGTGTGCGCGGCCAGGCCCTTGGGGAGCTCGCGGGAGCCGCGCGGACGGGTGCCGAAGATCTGGTCGACGTCCTCCTGGCGGGCCTCCGTCCGCGCCAGCTCGTCCAGACGGCCCTGCAGCGACGCCACGTGCCGCAGCTGCTCCTGCAGCGCGGCCTGGCTGAAGGGCTTGATCAGATAGTGCAGGGCCCCGGCCCGCAGCGCCGAGCGGATCGTCTCGACGTCCCGCGCCGCCGTGATGAACAGCGCGTCCGTCGACAGCCCCGCCGCCCGCAGCTCGCGCAGCACCGCGATCCCGTCCATGTCGGGCAGGAAGATGTCGAGCAGCACCAGGTCCGGCCGCAGCCGGTGCGCGGCCCGCAGCGCCTCGGCGCCGCTGTGCGCGACCCCGGCCACGTCGAAGCCCGGCACCGCCGACACATAGCGGCAGTGCAGCCTGGCCACCATGAAGTCGTCGTCGACCACCAGCACCTTCGTCACGCCGACAACGTAGGGCGTGACCACAACGACCACAACGTCCGTTGATTGCGGAAGCGAGACAGCTTCTTAACGCGCAGGCAACATGTGGGCCACTTCACACATCCGTCCCCATCCTCCCTCCGAGAGGCGGCACCGTTGCGTCTGCGCACCCCACTCGCCCTGCTCGGGGCGGCTCTCCTCGTGCTCGTGGGGCCGCCGCTGCTCACCCCCGGCAGCGGCTCCGACACCGGCACCCGGATACCCGGCCTGCGCTTCATGGTCCCCAACACCCCCGGCGGCGGTTACGACATCACCGCCCGCACCGCCGCCAAGAACGCCGAGGACGCCGGGCTCACCTCCGGCATCGAGGTCTTCAACCTGCCCGGCGCCGGCGGCACCGTCGGCCTCACCCGGCTCGTCGGCGAACGCGGCAACGGCAGGCTGGCGATGTCCATGGGCCTCGGCGTCGTCGGAGCCGTCCACACCAACAAGTCCCCGAGGACCCTCGCCGACACCACTCCGATCGCCCGGCTCACCATGGAGCAGGACATCGTCGTGGTCGGCAAGGACTCCCCGTACAAGACCATCCAGGACCTCCTCGCGGCCTGGCGGAAGAACCCCGGCAAGCTGCCGGTGGGCGGCGGCTCCTCGCCCGGCGGGCCCGACCACCTGGCCCCGATGCTGATGGCCCGCGCCGCCGGCATCGCGCCGAAGGACGTCAACTACGTGCCGTTCGACGGCGGCGGCGAGCTGCTCGCCTCCATCCTCGGCAACAAGGTGGCCTTCGGCGTCTCGGGCGTCGGCGAGTACCTCGACCAGATCAGGTCCGGCGAGCTGCGGCTGCTCGCCGTCACCGGCGCCGAGCGCGTCCCCGGCCTCGACGCGCCCACCCTGCGCGAGGCCGGACTCGACACCGAGTTCATCAACTGGCGCGGCATCGTCGCCCCGCCCGGCCTCACCGACGCCGAACGCGACAAGCTCGTCGGCCTCGTCACCGAACTGCACGACACCCCGCAGTGGCGCGAGTCGCTGAAGAAGAACGGCTGGAACGACGCCTTCCTGCCCGGCGAGGAGTTCGGCACCTTCCTCACCGCGCAGAACGAGCAGGTCGCCTCCGTCCTGAAGGAGCTCGGACTGTGACCACGCACACCCCGCCCACGCCGCCCACCGCGGAAACCCGCACCCGCAGGTCCTGGCCGCGCGAACACTCCGAGCTCGGCGTCAGCGCCGCCCTCCTGCTCCTCGGCGTCCTCGTGATCACCGACGCCCTCACCATGGCCGTGGACATCGGCCAGCGCGGCCCCGTCGGCCCCCGCACCGTCCCCCTCGTCGTCGGCTCCGGCCTGCTCGTCGTCGCCGTCCTCCTCGCCGTCGACGTGCTGCGCGGCGGCCGGGGCGAGGCCGAGGGCGGCGAGGACGTCGACCTGTCCGAGCCGGGCGACTGGCGCACCGTCCTCCTCCTCACCGGCGTCTTCCTCGGCTTCGCCGTCCTCATCGGCCCCGTCGGCTTCCCCGTCGCCGGCGCCCTGCTCTTCTGGGGCGCGGCCTACGCCCTCGGCAGCCGCCGGCTCCACCGCGACCCGCTGATCGCCGCCGCGCTCTCCCTCGTCACCTACGTCGTCTTCGACCACCTCCTCGGGGTCCCGCTGCCCGGCGGCCCGCTGATGGGAGTGCTCTGACCCATGGACTCGCTGAACTCCCTGCTCGACGGCTTCGGCACCGCGCTCACCCCGATGAACCTGCTGTGGGCCGCCGTCGGCGTCCTCCTCGGCACCGCCATCGGCGTGCTGCCCGGCATCGGCCCCGCCATGGCCGTCGCCCTGCTGCTCCCCGTCACCTACGGACTGGAGCCGACCGGCGCCTTCATCATGTTCGCCGGCATCTACTACGGCGCCATGTTCGGAGGCTCCACCACCTCCATCCTGCTCAACACCCCCGGCGAGAGCGCGGCGGTCGTCGCCGCCCTCGAGGGCAACCCCATGGCCAAGGCCGGCCGTGGCGCCCAGGCGCTCGCCGCCGCCGCCATCGGCCACTTCGCCGGCGGCCTGGCCGGCACGATCCTGCTCGTCGCGCTCGCCCCGACCGTCGCCGCGCTCGCCGTCGGCATCGGCGCGCCGGACTACCTCGCCCTGATGGTCCTCGCCTTCATCGCGGTGACCTCGGTCCTCGGCTCCTCCCGGATCCGCGGCCTCGCCTCACTGCTCATCGGCCTCACCCTCGGCCTCGTCGGGCTCGACCAGATGACCGGCCAGCAGCGCCTCACCTTCGGCTCGCTCCAGCTCGCCGACGGCATCGACGTCGTCATCGTCGCGGTCGGCCTGTTCGCGATCGGCGAGGCCCTGTGGGTCGCCGCCCATCTGCGCCGCACCGCCGCCCGGCCCATCCCGGTCGGCCGGCCCTGGCTCGGCCGGGACGACGTCCGGCGCACCTGGAAGGCCTGGCTGCGCGGACCGCTCATCGGGTTCCCGTTCGGCGCCATCCCGGCGGGCGGCGCCGAGATCCCGACCTTCCTGTCGTACGTCACCGAGAAGCGCCTGTCGAAGCACAAGGACCAGTTCGGCAAGGGCGCCATCGAAGGCGTCGCGGGCCCCGAGTCCGCCGCGTCCGCCTCCGCCGCCGGCACCCTCGTCTCCATGCTGACCCTCGGCCTGCCGACGACCGCCGTCGCCGCCGTGATGCTGGCCGCCTTCCAGCAGTACGGCATCCAGCCGGGCCCGCTCCTCTTCGAGCGCGAACCCGAGCTGGTCTGGGGCCTGATCGCCTCGCTCTTCGTCGGCATGGTGCTGCTGCTCGCGCTCAACCTGCCGCTCGCGCCGCTGTGGGCCAAGCTGCTCCGCATCCCCCGCCCGTACCTCTACGCCGGCATCCTGTTCTTCGCCGCCGTGGGCGCGTACGCGGTCGGCGGCGAGGCCCTCGACCTGGTGATCCTGCTGGTCATCGGCCTCATCGGGTTCGGCATGCGGCGCTACGGACTGCCCGTCCTGCCCGCCGTCATCGGCGTCATCCTCGGCCCGGCCGCCGAGCAGCAGCTGCGCCGCGCCCTCCAGATCAGCGACGGCTCGCCGGCGGGCCTGGTCGACACCCCGTTCTCGGTGACGGTGTACGCGGTGGTCGTGCTCCTGCTGGCCTGGCCACTGCTCGGCAGGATGATCAAGCGCCGTCGTACCGTGGGGAGATGACACACGACATCCGTCTCGCCGTGACCACCGACGTCCCGCGGGTGAAGGCCGTGACCGACACGGCCTATCACCACTACATCGAACGGATCGGCCTCGTGCCGGCCCCGATGGAGGCGGACCACGCGGCGGACGTGGCCGCGGGCCGGGTCTTCGTCGCCGGGGACCCGGTGGCCGGCCTCGTCGTGGTCAGGACCGAGGCCGACCACCTGTACCTCGACAGCATCGCCGTCCACCCCGACGCCCAGGGCACCGGCCTCGGCCGCCGCCTGCTGGCCTTCGTGGAGTCCCGGGCCCGCGCACTCGGCCTGCCCGAGGTGCGGCTGCTCACCAACGCGATGATGTGGGAGAACCAGAAGCTGTACGAGCGGTACGGGTACGAGGTCACCGAGCGCCGGCAGGACGGCCCGTACGACCGTATTCATTACCGCAAAATACTCAACTCGCCCCCGAGGGGGTGAGTTTCGGACATAAGGCAAGCGGATCCGGTATCCCTGGCGGGCAGCACCCCACCCCCACCCCGAAGGGAACCCCCGCCATGCGTGTTCGTCTCGCCCTCGCCGGCGCCCTGCTGGCCACCGCCGCCGCCACCGCCCCGACCGCCCACGCCGGGGCGGGCGACGGCCTGTCCGTCGACCCGCAGGGCACCGTCGCCGAGGACGGCACGGTCACCCTCTCCGGCTCCTACCGCTGCATGGACGACAGCGCCGGCCCGGTCTTCGTCAGCTCCACGCTGATCCAGGGGAACCGCTCCACCGGCATCGGCGGCACCCGGGCCGTCTGTGACGGAGTGGTCCACGGGTGGACCAACAGCGCCGTCGTGAAGGAGCCGGGCTACCGGAGCGGCGCGGCCCGGGTGGAGGCCACCCTGATGCAGCTCACCCCCCAGGGCGCGCTGGGCCTGCCGCTGCCGGGATTCCTCGCCGTCGAGGAGTCGGACGTCACGCTCGGCTGAGCAGCCGGACGATCCCGTCCCGGCCGAGGCCCGCCAGCTCGTCGAGGGCGAGCCGGGCCCGCTCGGCCGCCTCCGGGTCGGCCGCCGCGAGCCCGCTCGCCGCGAACTCGTCCTCGTCGAGCCGCAGCACCTCGCCGCCGTCCGCCGACACCCACAGGTCGAGGTCCAGGTCCTCCACCACGACCTCGGTGTCGTCGACGGCGGCCGGCCGGGTCACGTCGCAGTACCAGCCCTTGAGCGTGCCGTCACCGGAGCGGACCTCCTTCACCGCGTACCACCGGTCGCGCCAGTAGTGCTCGGTGAAGACGTCGCCCGGCTCGAAGCGCACGAAGCCGAAGTCCCGTACGCCGTCCGCCGCCCACGGGGCGCGGACCGTCAGCCGCACCCCGTCGTCGGCGACGCGCTCCGCCGGATAGCGGATCTTCGTCCGGCCCGCCTTGACGAGCCTGATCCAGAGCGTCGGCTCAGCCGAGGGCGCGGACATGGCGCACCTCCGTCGCGCGGATCTCGTAGCCGAACCACCGGTTGACGGCCAGCATCGGCCCGTTCCCGGCGTCGTTCCCGGTCAGCGCCTCGGTGCAGCCTGCCGCGCGGGCCCGGTGCAGCGAGTCGTTCTTCACGAGCTTGGCGAGCCCACGGCCCCGGTAGGCCGGGTGGGTGCCGGTCATGCCCGAGCCGTAGCGGCCCAGGCCGTCCGTGCGGGCCGCGCTGAACGCGACCGGACGGCCGTCGGCGACGGCGACCGTCGTCAGCGCGTGGTCGTTCAGCGGATGGTTCCAGGTCGTCGCCAGCCAGTGCGCGTAGTCGTCGAGCACGGCGTCCACGTCACCGGGCTCGTCGGCCGTGGTCACCGCGTCCAGCTCGAACAGCGGGCGCGGGTCGGCGGCGAAGTCGGCCGCCGTACGCAGCTCGACCCCCGCGGGCAGCTCCTGGAGCGGCGGCAGCTCGGCCGTCGTCAGGTCCAGCCGCAGGAAGTGGGCCGAGCGGCTGCCCCGGTAGCCGTGCCGCTCGGCGAAGGCGCGACAGCCCGGCTCGTCCAGGACCCAGCTGTACAAGGTCGTCGCCCCGGCCCGCGCGAGGTGCTCCTCGGCCGCGCGCAACAGCAGCGCGCCGGCGCCGAGGCGCGTGTGGTCCGGGTGGACGAAGACGTTGACGAGGCCGCTGCCCGGCTCGGGGGACTCGTGGGCGAGCGACACCTCGGCGGTGCCGACGATCTCGCCGCCGACCTCGGCGACCAGCGGCCGGTCCCGCGCGTCGGGATGGGCGTGCGCCCAGTCGTGGGCGACCTGCCGGGCGGTCGCGAGCATCCAGGGCAGTGCGGCGCGCCGTACCCGGGCGTAGCCCTCGGCGTCCCGGAGGTCGTCGGGCCGTACATCGCGGACGATCACAGTCATGGGCCCGCACGCTATGCGGCGGGCGGGCGCGACCGCCTCCCATTTTCCCGTGGGCCGGGTGCACAATCGGGCGGTGACGCTTCGAATCAGCGTGGATGCCCGTTCCACCACCGCTCCCTACGAACAACTGCGTGCCCAGATCTCGAAGAGCGCCCGCTCCGGTGAGCTGCCCGTCGGCTACAAGCTGCCGACGGTCCGCGGCCTCGCGGAGGAGCTCGGTCTCGCGGCGAACACGGTCGCCAAGGCGTACAAGGCCCTGGAGGCGGACGGCGTGATCGAGACCCGTGGCCGCAACGGCACCTTCGTCGCCGCCGCCTCGGACGCCGCCTCCCGTCTGGCGGCGACCGCCGCCGCCACGTACGCGACGGAGGCCCGCCGGCTCGGCCTGACGCGGGAGGCGGCGGAGGCGGCGGTGGCGCAGGCGCTGAGAGCGACGTACGAGACCTGACGGCAGGTGCCGGAAGGAGAGCCCTACAGGTAGAGGCCCGCGTCCGTCGCCCGGGGGTGCGGCATCTCGACGCCCGGCGTCCCGCGGCGCAGCGCGAACAGCTCCGCCAGCGTGGCGCCGTCGTGGCCCACCCCCTCCTCGCGGCCCAGCCACGTCACCGCCTCGGCCCGGGTCAGCCGCCCCACCTCGACGCGGGCCAGGCAGCGGCCGGGGCGGACCACGGCGGGGTGGAGGCGTTCGAGGTCCTCGTTGGTGGTGACGGCGACGAGCACGTTGCGGCCCTGGCCGAGCAGACCGTCCGTCAGGTTGAGCAGCCGGGACAGCGCCTGGCCGGCCGCGTGCTTGGCCTCGCCCCGGATCAGCTCGTCGCAGTCCTCCAGGAGCAGCAGCCGCCAGCGTCCCTGGGGCGTGCCCTCGTCCTCGCCGATCGCGATGTCCATCAGGTAGCCGACGTCGCTGAAGAGGCGCTCCGGGTCGAGCACGCAGTCGACCTGGCACCAGTCGCGCCAGGAGCGGGCGAGGGTCCGCAGGGCCGAGGTCTTGCCGGTGCCGGGCGGGCCGTGGAGCAGCAGCAGCCGGCCCGTGATGTCGTCCGGGGTGACGGCCATCAGCCGGTCCATCGCGTCGGCGACCGGTGCCGTGTAGTTGGGCCGGATCTCCTCCCAGGTGCCGGCCCCGATCTGACGGGTGGTGCGGTGCGGGCCGCGCCGGGGCGACACGTACCAGAAGCCCATCGTGACGTTCTCCGGCTGCGGTTCCGGCTCGTCCTTCGCGCCGTCCGTGGCCTCCTTCAGGACCCGTTCGGCGAGTGCGGGGTCGGTGGCCGTGACGGTGACGTCGGCGCCCCGGCTCCAGCGGGAGACGAGCAGGGTCCAGCCCTCGCCCTCGGCGAGGAGGGCGCTGCGGTCGTCGTCCTTCGCGGCCCGCACCAGCCGGGCGCCCGAGGGCAGCAGGGTCGCGGACGGCTTCACCCGGTCCAGGCTGGTGCTGTGCGCGTGCGGCTGCTCGCCGGTGGCGAAGCGGCCGAGGAACAGCGCGTCCACGACGTCGGACGGCGAGTCGCTGTCGTCGACGTTGAGCCGGATCGGCAGCGCGTGCAGGGGATCGGCCGGTACCTCTGGGGTGGCTGACATGGCGCCCATGATCCGGCACGGGGCCGTCGGCTGCACGGTTTTTCGACCTCGGCACGCGTGGCGCCCCGAGTGGCCTGATTTCGACGGTTTCTGAGGGTAATTCAGGGGAACACGCAAGCGATTCTCGGCATGGACACTTCCAGAGCTCCGGATCCGCTGCTACTACCTGGTAACGCAGAGATCCTGCTACAGGGAGGTTCCATGAGACTGTCCCGATTCACGGCCTTGTCGTCCTCGCTCCTCCTCGGTGCCGTCCTCGCCCTCACCGGGGCGGGAGCCGCCCAGGCCGCCGACGCCGCCGCCCTCGACTACGTGGCGCTCGGTGACTCGTACTCGTCGGGCGTCGGCGCCGGCAGCTACGACAGCGCGAGCGGCAACTGCAAGCGCTCCACCAAGGCCTTCCCGGTGCTCTGGAAGAACGCGAACGCCCCCTCCTCCTTCGCGTTCACCGCTTGCTCGGGCGCCCGAACGGGTGATGTCACGGCCAATCAGCTCGGACCGCTCTCCACCGCCACCGACCTGGTCTCTCTCACCGTCGGCGGCAACGACGCCGGTTTCGCGGACGTCATGACCACCTGTGTACTCCAGTCCGAATCCGCCTGCATCAGCCGTATCAATCAGGCCAAGGCGTACGTCGACTCCACCCTGCCCGGCAAGCTCGACTCGGTGTACTCGGCCATCCGCGCCAAGGCCCCCCACGCCCGTGTCGTCGTCCTCGGCTACCCCCGCTTCTACAAGCTCGACGGCAGCTGCGTCGCCGGCATGACCGAGAACGAGCGGCGCGCCATCAACGACGCCGCCGACTACCTCAACGCGGCCACCGCCAAGCGCGCCGCCGACCACGGCTACACCTTCGCGAGCGTCGTCTCCGCCTTCACCGGCCACGAGATCTGCTCCGGCGCCGCGTGGCTGCACAGCGTCAACTGGCTCAACATCGGCGAGTCCTACCACCCCACCGCGGCCGGCCAGTCCGGCGGCTACCTGCCGCCGTTCAACGCGGCCGACGGGGCGTAGCCGGACCGCCCGCCCCCGGGGAGGCGGTCCCGTCCGACGGCGTCGCCGACGACGGCGGGGTCGACGGCGGGACCGTCTCCGTACAGCTCAGCGAGAACGCCACCCAGTTGGACTGCCGGCCGACCGGTTCCCGGACCTCCATCCGGATCCGGTCGCTCACCTCCGCGCCCGCCGTGTAGTCCGACTGCGTGCGCGGCACCTGCTGCTCGGCCGGACCGCCCTCGGGGAACTCCAGCGTCTGCCACTGCGGATCCTGGCCCTCGCCGCTCTCGGTGACCCAGCGGTACGAGACGGTGGCCGGCGTCCGGTCCACCGTGACCGTCGCCGTGAACGCGGGCGCCTCCTCCTCCGGCGGCGGACACGGCCCCTCGTAGCTGTCCCGCACCGCCCGCACGAACAGCAGCACCGACACCGGCGGAGTCGTCGCGGGGCTCGGCGAGGCGGTCGTCGTCGCCGTCGTCGGCGCGGCCGTCGTGGGCCGCACCGTCGTCGGCGTCGCGCTCGTCGTGGCCGGCGGCACCACCGGCGTCCCGTCCGGGCCGGTGTCCCGCAGTGCCGCGTACGTCAGAGCGCCCGCCAGCAGGAGCAGCGCGGCGAGCACGGCGAACAGCGCGGCCCTCCGCCGGGGCCGGCGGGCGGGCTCCGTTTCCGGCCCGTGCAGGGGAGTGGTGGTCGCCCCATGACCCACGGGCTCGCCGGGGCCCTCGTCCCAGGAGCCGGCCGGCAGGGGCGCGGTGACCGGGGCCGACAGCCGCTCCGTACGCGGGGTGCCGCCCGCTCCGATCAGCCGCAGCTGCTCCTCCGCCGTCTCCGCCGGCAGCCGCTGCTCCGGATCCTTGCGCAGCAGCCCCTCGATCACCGGGGCCAGCGGCCCGGCGTGCGCCGGCGGCGCGGGCTCCTCGTCCACCACCGTCCGCAGGGTGTCGAGCGCGGTCTCCCGGCGGAACGGCGAGACGCCCTCGACGGCGGCGTACAGAAGCACGCCGAGGGACCACAGGTCGGCCGCGGGCCCCGGCGTGCGCCCCAGCGCGCGCTCGGGCGCGAGGTACTCGGGGGAGCCGATCAGCTCGCCGGTCATCGTCAGCGGCGAGGTCCCCGCGACCGCCGCGATCCCGAAGTCGGTGAGGACCGCCCGGCCGTCGTTGGACAGCAGGACGTTGGCCGGTTTGACGTCCCGGTGCAGCACCCCCGCCGCGTGCGCGGCCCGCAGCGCCCCCAGCACCTCGGCGCCCACCTGCGCGGCCCGCCGCGGCGGCAGCGGGCCTTCCCCCTCCAGCGTCTCGGCCAGGGTCAGACCCCGGACGAGCTCCATCACGATCCAGGGACGGCCGTCGTCCAGCGCCACGTCGTAGACGGTGACGACGTTGCGGTGGGTGATCCGGGCGGCCGACCTGGCCTCCCGCTCCAGCCGGGCGAACAGCCGCTCGCGGTCCTCGGCCGGCAGACCGGCGGGGGCGCGGACCTCCTTGACGGCGACGTCCCGGCCCAGGAGCTCGTCCCTGGCCCGCCAGACGATGCCCATACCGCCCTCGCCGAGCACGTCGAGCAGCCGGTAACGACCCGCGATGAGCGTCATCACTCCACGGTAACCGAGCCGACGGAATTTTGGTGGCGGAGATCACACCCGGCCGAAGCCCCGCAGGTGGGGGCCGCCCGTGCAGGATGGTTCGTGACGGTTCGACAGGTGTTCGATCGTTGTCCAACTCACCGTGGAAGCAGACGGTTTCGGACAGTGATCGTCAACCCCCGTACGGGAGCGGTGAATCCTGCGGCCGGAATACACGGGTGTCGTAGCGGAGCGATAGGGTTAACCTGCCCGGGCCGGGTGCCCTCGTACGGGTGGGGAGTGACATGGAACAGATAACGATGCGCAGCAGGCCGCGTGTGCCTGCCATCACCTGCGGGAGCAGCGCGAGCAGTTCGCGACTCGACCGCCATCTCGCGGTGCTCGGCGGTCCCGCCGTGCCGCAGCGCGAGGCGGCCGAGGCGACGCTGCTCATGCGCGAACTGACGACGCGTACGCGCGAGGTGCCGGTGCACGGCCACCGCAGCCGCAGCTCGCGGGTCTCGCTCTTCGCCCCGCTGCGCCGGCTGCGCCGCTCGCTCTTCGGCAGCCACGGCTGACAGGCCGTCCGGGACGGGCTCCCGCGTACCCCGACGCACCACCCCCGCCCGCACCCGATCGGCCCACGGCCCGCTCCTGACCGCCCGCCGGACGTGTCCCCGCCCGTCCGGCGCTTCTTCCTGCCCGGTCCGCCCGGACCGCCGCCGAGCTGTCGGCCCGCCCGGAGCGCCGCCGAGCGGTCAGGCGCGGGCGTGGCGCCGCACCGCCGCCGGTGCGCACAGCGCGATCAGCGCCAGCGACCACAGCAGCGCCCCCGCCACCGGATGCGCCACCGGCCAGGCCGCGTCCGCCGGCACGGACGCGTTCCCGAACAGCACCCGCACGGCGGTCGTCACCGCCGAGATCGGGTTCCACTCCGCGACCGTCCGCAGCCAGCCCGGCAGCCCGTCAGCCGGGAGATAGGCGTTGGACAGCAGCGGCAGCATGAAGGTGGCGCTGCCCAGCTGACCCGCCGCCTCCTCGCTGCGCGAGGCGAGCCCCAGCAGGATGCCCACCCAGGTGCACGCGAAGCGGAACAGCAGCAGCAGTCCCACGGCGGCCAGCGCCTCCAGGGCCGTGCCCTCGATCCGCCAGCCCATCGCGAGCCCCACCAGCAGCAGCGGAACCATTCCCGCCGTGCTGGTCACCAGGTCGGCGAGGGCCTGCCCGAGTGGCACGGCCGCCCTGCTCACCGGCATCGTCCGCAGCCGGTCCGTCACGCCGCGGTGGGTGTCCTGGGCCGCCTGGAACATGCCCGTCATCACCCCGTTCGCCGCCGTAGCGACCAGCATCCCCGGCACCAGGAAGGCCCGGTAGTCGGCGCCCGGCATGGCGAGGGCGCTGCCGAAGACGTATCCGAAGAACAGCAGGAAGACGATCGGCATGGTCTGCGTCATGACCGTGATCGCCGGGGCGTGCCGGATCCGTCGCAGGTGCCGGCCGAGGATCGCGGTGCCGTCGTGGACGAGGGTGCTCATGCGGCGGCCTCCTGGGTGGGTGCGGGGCGGGGCGTGCGGCCGGTGAGGCGCAGGAACACCTCGTCGAGGGTGGGTGGCCGCAGCGAGGCGTCGACCAGGGGGACCCCGGCCGCGTCGACCTCCCGGACGATCCGGGGCAGGGTGAGAGCCGGGTCCGTGGTGACCGCGCCGACCGTGCGGCGCTCGGTGTCCAGGGCGGGCGCGGAGCCGGTGAGCCGGTCGAGCACGGCGGCCGCCTCCGGGAGAAACGAGGGGTGGGCGACCACGACCTCGGCGTAAGCGCCGATCAGCGCCTTGAGTTCGGCCGGAGAGCCCCGGTGGGCGGCCCGGCCCTCGTCGACCAGGACGACCTCGTCGGCGAGCTGGTCGGCCTCCTCCAGGTACTGCGTGGTCAGCAGCACGGTGGTGCCCTGGGACGCCAACCCCCGTACGGCGTCCCAGATCTCGCTCCTGCTGCGCGGGTCGAGCCCGGTGGTGGGCTCGTCCAGGAAGAGCACCCTCGGCCGGACGATCAGGCTCGCGGCCAGGTCGAGCCGGCGGCGCATCCCTCCGGAGTAGGTGCGGGCGGGCCGGCCGGCGGCCTCGGTGAGCCCGAAACGCTCGAGGAGCTCGTCGGCGCGGGAGCGCGGGGCCCGCAGCAGGCGGGCGAAGAGCCGCAGGTTCTCGGCGCCGGTCAGGTCGCCGTCGACGGAGGCGTACTGCCCGGTGACCGCGATCCGCCGGCGCACCCCGGCCGGATCGCGGACCAGGTCGCACCCGGCGACCCGAGCGCTGCCCGCGTCGGGGGAGACGAGCGTGGTGAGCACCCGGACGGCGGTGGTCTTGCCGGCCCCGTTGGGGCCGAGGACGCCGCAGACCGTGCCCTCGGGTACGGCGAGGTCGAGCCCGCGCAGCGCGTGGACCTCGCCGTACCGCTTCTGCAGACCTTCACTAAGTACAGCGTACGTAGTTGTCATGCGGTGACCCTAGCGCACTACGTACGGTGTACGTAACCGAGTGCCGTGCCGAGTCCTCACTACGATGGGGACGACGAGGTGATGAGATGGCGGGCCGAGCGGCCGAACCCGAAGTGATCTGGGCGCGCCCCGAGCGCACGGGCCGAGGCCCGAAACCGGCCTACAGCCGGGGGGACGTCACGGACGCGGCCGTCCGCATCGCCGACGCCGACGGCCTGGACGCCGTCTCCATGCGCCGGATCGCCGCCGAACTCGGCTGCGGCACCATGTCGCTGTACAACTACGTGCCGCGCAAGGAGGACCTGTACGAGCTGATGGTCGACCGCGTCAGCGGCGAGTACGAGCTCGGCGCCGGTCCGAGCGGCGACTGGCGGGCCGACATGAGGGCCGTGGCCCGCGAGGCCCGGGGGATCCTGCACCGCCACCCGTGGGTGATCCGCCTCATGACCACCGGCTATGCCTTCGGCCCCAACGCCCTGCGCTTCCTGGAGCACTGCCTGGCGTGCCTCGACGGACTCGACCTGCCCGGCGGCACCAAGATGGAGCTGATCGCCACGGTCAACGGCACCGTGATGACGCTCGTGGCCAACGAACTCGCCCTCGCCGAACGGGCCCGTTCCCTGCCGTGGTCCGAGGAGCGCGAACAGGCCGTGCGCCAGGCGTATCTCGCGAGCCGCCTCGCCACCGGCGCCTACCCGCACCTGACCGCCGTCTTCGCCGAGGCCGCCCCGCCGCCCGACGCGCAGGAGGTCTTCACCCGCACGGTCGACCGGGTCCTCGACTCCTTCGTGAAGAGCTGACCCCCGCCCCCGCTACAGCAGGGCGAACTGCCCCTCCGGGCCCTCCTCCTGATGGTCCAGTACGGACGCGGGCCGACGCGCCCCGTCCGGCACCGGCAGCACCCCCGCCTCCCGCAGCGCGGCACGGGTCAGCCCGGCCGCGCCGGCGCGCTCCGCGAGCGCCGCGCACTCCGGGCCGCGCTCCGCGAGCAGCGCGAGGACGGTGATCAGCTCCAGCAGCTCCGAGGTCCACTCCTGCGGCCAGGCCGCCGGGCCGATCGCCTCCAGACCGCCCGGCTCGGCGACCGCCGTCCGGCGCGCGAACCACTCCTCCAGGATCCGCACCCCGCCGACCTCGAACTCCCACGCCCCGGCCGGGACCGGCGAGACGCGGCCCTCGCCGAGCGCGAGCACCTCGCCCTCGGGGTCGTACGCGAGCGTCGCCGGCCGCGCCGGGATCGCCGCCCGCACATAGGGCCTGCGGCCGCCCGGCAGCCGGGGCCGCTCACCGCCCCGGGCCCCGCGCAGCTGCACCGCCACGAGCTCCCGGCCGAGCGCCACCCCCTGCGCCCACACCGCCGGATCCTCCGGCAGCGGCACCCGGCAGCCCCCTGCGGAGGGCAGCGCCGCCGCCACGGCCCAGGCCAGGACGTCCGGGGCGCCGACCTCGTGTCCGTACCGGCGGCTCAGGAAAGGCAGCAGACCGGGCGCGAGGTTCGGCTCCACCCCGCCGGGGCGCCGGAACAGCGGCCGGATGCGGCCGGGACGGCCCGCGGGGGAGCGCCCCTCGGGAAGCGCGGCCGTCACGAGCAGCGCGGGGCCGGCCGCGCCCGGCACGTACCCCTGCTCGACGGCGAACAGCTGGTGGCCGTCGGCGACCCGCCACAGCTCGGGCCGCGCGGTGTCGATCAGCCGGTGGTCGGGCAGCAGCCACTGCTCGTCGAACGGCCCGTGCGCGAGCCGCACCGGCTCGGGGCAGGGACCGGCCTCCCGGGCGAACCGCACGGTGCCGGTGCGCTGCCCGGGCAGCGCGGCCACCGAACTCGACGGCGTCCGGGCCCGGCTGGACCGGAACAGCACCTCCCGCTCGGCGTCCCGCGCCGCCACCAGCCGCTCCCACCGCGCCCTGAGCGTGCGCCGGTCGGGGGCGACGATCCACGAACGGCCCAGCCGCAGCGGCGCCACGGACCAGGGCATGAGGTCGTCCAGCAGGGGCACGTCGTCCATCGGGGCATCCGGCCTGGGGGCTACCGTCATGCCCCGCATGCTATGAGGTTCCGGCCTGTCCCGGCCCCGGGACCGCCCTGTGCTCCCGGGCGACCGGGGGTGGGCAGGGGGCCGGGCGAGCCGTCGGCGGTCCAGCGTTCTCGCTCCGCCCGCCTGTCGCCGGCGGGGACCCCGGTCTGCCCGGCCCGCATCCTCGCGGGGCAGGGGCAGTGGCGCTCCGCCGTCAGCGCGCCTCCACGGTCAGCGTGCCTCCGCCGTCTCCGTGCCTCCACGGTCAGCGCGCCTCCACCGTCTCCGCGCCCCCGCGGTCACTGCGCCCGCACGGTCACTGCGCCTCCACCGTCACCGTGAACGAGAACCGGTCGCCGCGGTAGCGGATGCGGGCCACGTCCACGACGCGGCCCTCGTCGTCGTAGGTCACGCCCGTGTAGTGCAGGATCGGCGACAGCAGCGGCACGTCGAGGAGGGCTGCGGTCTCGGGGTCGGCGAGGCGGGCTTCGACCGTGTCGGTGATGCGGCTGATGCGGACCCCGACCACGTCCCGCAGCACCTTGGTCATCGGCCAGCGCTCCAGGTCGGCCGGGTCGATGCCGGCCGCGACGCCGGGGAGCACCGCGTTCTCGGCCCAGTTGGTCGGCTCGCCGCTCTCGCCGTCGGCGCGCAGCCGGCGGAAGACGGCGACCTCGGCGGTGCCGGGGAAGTACTCGGCGAGCTCGCCGGGGACCGGCTCGGTGCCGTGGCCGAGCACGGTGGTCCGCTCGCCGGACTGCTGGGCCACGATCGCGTCGATCGAGCCCAGCAGCCGGCGCGGGGTGGAGCGCCGGGCGCCCGGTTCGATGAAGGTGCCGCGCCGCCGGTGCCTGCTGATCAGGCCCTCCTCCTCCAGCTCCTTGAGGGCCTGGCGCATGGTCAGCACGCTCACGCCGTAGTGCGCGGCGAGCTGCTCCTCGGTGGGCAGCCGCAGCGAGGCGTCCGGGGTGCGGCCCAGTATGGAGGCGCGCAGCGACTGCGAGACCTGGTACCAGAGCGGCAGCTTCCGGTTCAGGACCAGCGAGTCGGGAGCGAAGGCGGTCACGGCTCTCTCCAACGACGACTATGAGACACCCGGCCGGATGGTACGGCTGTTCACGGCCGGAAGTGGCGCTCCAGACCCTGCCATACGTCGTCGTAGCCGCGCTGCAGGTGGTCCGCCTCCGCCGCCTGCGCGGTGACGGCGACGGGCCAGCGGGTCTCGAACATGAAGGCCAGCCCGTCGTCGATCTTCTGCGGCTTCAGCTCGGCGGCGCTCGCCTTGTCGAAGGTCTCCCGGTCGGGGCCGTGCGCGGACATCATGTTGTGCAGCGAGCCGCCGCCCGGCACGAAGCCCTCCGCCTTGGCGTCGTACGCGCCCTCGATCAGGCCCATGTACTCGCTCATCACGTTGCGGTGGAAGTACGGCGGCCGGAAGGTGTCCTCGCCGACCAGCCAGCGCGGGGCGAAGACCACGAAGTCCACGCCGGCGAGACCGGGGGTGTCGGACGGCGAGGTGAGCACGGTGAAGATCGACGGGTCCGGGTGGTCGTAGGAGATCGTCCCGATGACGTTGAAGCGCCGCAGGTCGTAGACGTACGGGGTGTGGTTGCCGTGCCAGGCCACGACGTCCAGCGGCGAGTGGTCGTACATCGCCGCCCAGAGGTTGCCGCAGTACTTGTTGACCACCTCGACCGGGCCCTCGACGTCCTCGTAGGCGGCGACGGGGGCCCGGAAGTCACGGGCGTTGGCCAGACCGTTGGCGCCGATCGGGCCGAGGTCGGGGAGCTGGAACGGCGCTCCGTAGTTCTCGCAGACGTAGCCGCGCGCGGTCTCGTCCAGGAGCTCGACGCGGAAGCGGACACCGCGGGGGATCAGCGCGACGTCACCGGGGTTCGCCGCCAGGTTGCCGAGCTCGGTGCGCAGCAGCAGGCCGCCGTGCTCGGGGACGATCAGCAGCTCGCCGTCGGCGTCGCTGAAGATCCGGTCCATCGACGCGTTCGCGTGGTAGAGGTGCACGGCCATGCCGGCCCGCTGGGCGGCGTCGCCGTTGCCGCCGAGGGTCCACAGACCGGCCAGCCAGTCCGTGCCGGGGGCCGGCTCCGGCAGCGGGTTCCAGCGCAGCCGGTTGGGGTCGGGCACGGTCTCGGTGAAAGGCGCGCCGCGCAGGGCGCCGTTGTCGATCCGCGCGAACGGCGGGTGCGCGGCCGAGGGGCGGATCCGGTAGAGCCACGAGCGCCGGTTGTGCGCCCGTGGCTCCGTGAAGGCACTGCCGCTGAGCTGCTCCGCGTACAGGCCGAGCGGCGCGCGCTGCGGCGAGTTGCGGCCCTCCGGGAGGGCTCCGGGGACGGCCTCCGAGCTGTGCTCGTTGCCGAAACCCGTGCTGTAGGTCAGCGCTTCGGCCGTCTTTCTCGCCTGTTCCGCGTTCATCGCCTGCTCCTGTCCTGACGCTCACAACAATCCTATGCATGACCGTAGGATTCCGCTCCCTCTCCCGTCAACGGGGCCGGACCCCGCGCGTCGCCGGGCACCTTGGACGGGACCGGCGCCCGAGGGGTTCCCGGAAGTGAGCGTCGGGCTGCCGTTCCTGGTTCACCGGCGCGTACGCCCTCGGCGGCATCGGCCCGCCCGTCGCCCGACGCCCGCCGGAACGGCATGATGGCCCCGTGCCCAAGCCCACCCCGAAGCACTCGCCCGCCCCGGGTCAGGCCCCGCTGCTCCGCCGCGCTCCCGTCCAGCAGCGCAGCGCCGCACGCCTCGCCCGCATCCTCGACGCCTGCGCCGAACTCCTCGACGAGACCGGTTACGAGCAGCTGAGCACCCGCGCCGTCGCCGCCCGCGCCGGCGTACCCATCGGCTCCGTCTACCGCTTCTTCGGCAACAAGCGGGCCATGGCCGCCGCTCTCGCCCACCGCAACCTCGACAGCTACGCCGCCCGCATCACCGCCGGGCTCGCCGCACTGCCGGCCGTCGACGCCCCGGGCGCCATCGACACCGTCCTCGACGCGTACATCGCCATGAAGCGGACCGTGCCAGGCTTCGCCCTCGTCGACTTCGGCATCCCCGCCCAGGCCCCGCCGCCCGGCGAGACCCGCGAGGAGGACCCCAACCGGCGGGTCGCCGAACGCATCTGTGGCCTGCTCGCCGCGACCCTGGGCCGGCCCGTCGACGAGACCCTGCTCCGCAAGGTCCTCGTCTGCGTCGAGGCCACCGACGCCCTGCTCCGCCTCGCCTTCCGCACCGACCCGTCCGGCGACCCCGCCCTCATCGCCGAGACCCGCGCCCTCCTGCACGCCTACCTGGCACCCTCCCTCGCCTGAGCCCCCGCCCTCCCGTCCCGTCCCGTCCCGTAAGCCCCGCCCTCGCCCTTCTCGCCCGAGCCCCCGGCGTCGCTCTCGTAAAGCCCCGGCCCGCCTCCTCCCGTCCCGCCCTCCTCGCCCGGCACCCCGCCCTCCCCTCCCGTAAGCCCCGCCGGGCTCTTCCGTGCAGCCCCTGTCCCACCTCCCTACCGGTCGGTATGCTCGCGCTTGCCCGCGCGCCACCGCCGCCGCCCCTGGGAGACCGCATGTCCTCCACCCCGTCCACCGCCCTGCGCATCTGCCCCCTGTGCGAAGCGACCTGCGGACTGACCCTCACCGTCGACGGCGGCCGGGTCACGGCCGCCCGCGGCGACCGCGACGACGTCTTCAGTCAGGGCTTCATCTGCCCGAAGGGCGCCGCCTTCCCCGAGGTCGACGCCGACCCCGACCGGCTCACCGGCCCGCTCGTCCGCGAGAACGGCGTCCTGCGCGAGGCCGGCTGGGACGAGGCATTCGACCGCATCGCCGCCCGCATACGGCCGTTGATCGAGGAGCACGGCCCGAACGCCGTCGGCGTCGTCCTCGGCAACCCCAACGTCCACACCATCGCCGGCGCCCTCTACCCGCCGCTGCTCCTCGGTGCCCTGGGCACCCGCAACCTGTTCACCGCCTCCACGGTCGACCAGATGCCCAAGCACGTCTCCAGCGGACTGCTCTTCGGCGACGCCTTCGCCATCCCCGTGCCGGACCTCGACCGCACCGACCACCTGCTGATGCTGGGCGCCAACCCGCTCGACTCCAACGGCAGTCTGTGCACCGCCCCCGACTTCCCCGGCCGCCTGAGGGCACTGCGCCGGCGCGGCGGCACCCTCACCGTCGTCGACCCGCGCCGCACCCGCACCGCCCGGCTCGCCGACCGCCACCTCGCGCTGCGCCCCGGCACCGACGCCCTCTTCCTCGCCGCGCTCGTCCACACCCTCTTCGCCGAGGACCTGGCCGACCCGGGTCCCCTCGCCGCCCATGTCCAGGGCGTCGACGAAGTCCGCGAGGCGGTACGGGACTTCAGCCCCGAGGCGGTCGCCGCCGACTGCGACCTGGACGCCGAGGCCATCCGTACCACCGCCCGCGAACTGGCCGCCGCCCCCACCGCCGCCGTCTACGGACGCATGGGCTCCTCCACCGTCGCGTACGGCACCCTCGGCAACTGGCTCGTCGACGTCCTCAACATCCTCACCGGCAACCTCGACCGGCCCGGCGGCGCCCTCTTCCCCCTCTCCGCGACCGCCCCCGCGCCCCGCCCGGCCGGCCCCGGCAAGGGCTTCGCCCTCGGCCGCTGGCGCAGCCGGGTCTCCGGTCACCCCGAGGCCAAGGGCGAACTGCCGCTCGCCGCCCTCGCCGAGGAGATCGACACCCCGGGGGAGGGGCGCATCCGGGCCGTCATCACCATCGCCGCCAACCCCGTCCTGTCCGCCCCCGACGGCCGGCGCCTCGACGCGGCCCTCGCCTCCCTCGACTTCATGGTCGCCGTCGATCCGTACCTGGGCGAGACCACCCGGCACGCCGACGTCGTCCTGCCCCCGCCGCCGCCCTCCCAGAGCGCCCACTTCGACTTCGCCTTCAACGGCTTCGCCGTCCGCAACCAGGTCCGCCACACCCCGCCCGCCGTCCCGCTCGCCGCCGGCCGCATGGACGAGTGCGAGATCCACGCCCGGCTGATCCTCGCCGTCTCCGGCATGCACGGCGCCCCGCCCGAGGCCGTCGACGAACTCGCCATCGACAGCACCCTGGCCAAGGCCGTGACCCAGGAGCACTCGCCCGTGTACGGCGAGGACCCCAAGGCCGTCGCCGCCCGCCTCACCGGCACCACCGGCCCCGAGCGGCGCCTCGACCTGATGCTGCGCCTCGGCCCGTACGCGCGCTCCCACGGCCTGACCCTCGACGCCCTGCGCGCCGCCCCGCACGGCATCGACCTCGGCCCCCTCCGGCCGCGCCTGCCCGGCCTCCTCAAGACCCGCAGCGGCCGGATCGAGCTGCTGCCCGCCCCGATCGCCGCCGACCTGCCCCGGCTGCGCGCCGCGCTCGGCTCCGTACCCGACCCCGGCACCCTCCGGCTCGTCGGACGGCGCCATCTGCGCTCCAACAACAGCTGGCTGCACAACATCCCCGCCCTCACCGGCGGCACCAACCGCTGCACCCTCCAGATCCACCCGGAGGACGCGGCCCGGCTCGGCCTCGAAGCGGGCGCCGCCGCCCGGGTCAAGGGGGAGGGCGGCGAGCTGGAGGCCGAGGTGGAGATCACCGACACCGTGCGCCCGGGCGTCGTCAGCCTTCCGCACGGCTGGGGCCACGACCGCCCCGGCACCCGGCTCCGGACCGCCTCGCGCCGTCCCGGAGTGAACGTCAACCAGCTGCTCGACGGCTCGCGGCTCGACCCCCTGTCGGGCACCGCCGTCCTCAACGGCTTCCCCGTCCACGTATCACCGCTGCTGTGACCTGGGGTTTTGCTCGTATTGCTCACACGTGAACATCTTGTTGACGCTGGAAGGGGCCACCTAACGTCATCCGCACCGCCGCTCTGGCGGGAGTTCAAGGGTGAACGTGAGGTGTCCTCCCATGCTGACCGTCCTCGGCTTCGCCATGATCGCGACCTTCCTGGTCCTGATCATGATGAAGAAGATGTCGCCGATCGCGGCGCTCGTCCTCATTCCCGCGCTGTTCTGCGTCGCCGTCGGACAAGGGGCCCAGCTGGGCGACTACGTCATCGAGGGCGTCGGCAAGCTGGCGCCCACGGCCGCGATGCTGATGTTCGCGATCGTCTACTTCGGCGTGATGATCGACGTCGGCCTGTTCGACCCGATCGTCCGCGGCATCCTGCGCTTCTGCAAGGCCGACCCGGTGCGGGTGGTGGTCGGCACGGCGGTGCTCGCCGCGATCGTGTCCCTCGACGGCGACGGCTCGACCACCTTCATGATCACGGTCTCGGCGATGTACCCGCTCTACAAGCGGCTCGGCATGAGCCTGGTCGTCATGACCGGCGTCGCCGCCATGGCCAACGGCGTCATGAACACCCTGCCCTGGGGCGGCCCCACCGCCCGCGCCGCAACCGCGCTCAAGCTGGACGCGGGAGACGTCTTCGTCCCGATGATCCCGGCGCTCGGGGCCGGTCTGCTCTTCGTCTTCGCGCTCTCCTACGTCCTCGGCCGCCGCGAGCGCCGGCGCATCGGCTATCTGAGCCTGGACGAGGCCCTCGCGCCGCGGACCGAGACCGTCCTGGTCGCCACGGGCGGCGGCGGTGCCGGTACGGGGGCGGGCGGGGGACCCGGTACGGGCGCCGCCGACGGCTCCGGCTCGGGTGCCGGTGCCACGGCCGGGCTGCCCGAGGAGGGCGCGCCGGCGGCCGAGGAGGACGGCTTCCAGGGGCTCGACCCGAACCGCGCGACCCTGCGGCCGAAGCTGTACTGGTTCAACGCCGGCCTGACCGTCGCCCTGCTCACCGCGATGATCCTCGAACTGCTGCCGATCCCGGTGCTGTTCCTGCTCGGCGCCGCGCTCGCGCTGACCGTCAACTTCCCGCAGATGGCCGACCAGAAGGCCCGCATCGCCGCCCACGCCGACAACGTCCTGAACGTCGCCGGCATGGTCTTCGCCGCCGCCGTCTTCACCGGGGTCCTCACCGGCACCGGCATGGTCAAGCACATGGCCGACTGGCTCGTCGGCGCCATCCCCGAGGGCATGGGCCCGCACATGGCGCTGGTCACGGGCCTGCTGAGCCTTCCGCTCACCTACTTCATGTCGAACGACGGCTTCTACTTCGGCGTGCTCCCCGTCCTCGCGGAGGCCGGCGCGGCGCACGGCGTGTCGCCGCTCGAGATCGCCCGCGCGTCGCTCGTCGGCCAGGCGCTGCACATGTCGAGCCCGCTGGTTCCCGCGGTGTACGTGCTGGTCGGCATGGCCAAGGTGGAGTTCGGCGACCACACCCGCTTCGTCGTGAAGTGGGCGGCCCTCACCTCGCTGGTGGTGCTCGGGGCGGGGATCCTCTTCGGGATCGTCTAGGGGGTGAGCCGGCCCCCTAGGGCCGGACGGGTGGAAGTGGGACGGTGGCACGGCACGGTGCCACCGTCCGCAGTCATGTGATGACCAATAGTCAGATTATCGGCCTCATCGATCCGATATCGCTGTACGACTGGAGGAACCCTCATGACCGCTCTGTCCGTCCGTCCCCTGCTGTCGACCCTCGTGGCCGGCCTCGCCCTGGGCGCCGTCACCCTGGCCGGGGCGCCCGCCGCGTACGCGGCCCCGGGCGACGACGGCGACATCAAGGTGCACCGGAAGGGCACCCAGGAGCCCGACCAGAGCAACCACACCAGGGTCTGCGAGTTCCACTTCGCGGCCTTCAACTTCCGCGACATCCCGGGCTCGCAGATCCAGTGGGACATCTACAACCAGCCCCCCACCAACTCCGAGTCGCTGCGCACCGGCACGATCGCGCTCAACAGCGCCGGCACCGGCTACAGCCCCGACATGTCGATGCCCGACGGCCAGTACAAGGTCGAGGTGACCTGGACGGGCCAGCTGGGCGCCAAGAAGAGCAAGGTCTTCCGGGTCGACTGCGAGAACGGCAACGGCGGCAACGGCAACGGCGGTCCCGGCGGCGGGAACGGCCACCACAAGCCGCCGCACGGCCCGGTCGGAGCGGGCGGCGGCGGAGTGGCGGAGAACATCGCCGCCGAGGAGAGTTCCGCGTTCGGCATCGGATCGGCCCTCGCCGCGGGTGTCGCGGGCACCGCGGGTCTGATCCTCGTCCGCCGTTCGCGCCGCCGCCGTGCCGATGGCGCCGCGTAGGTCCCACTCCCCGCGCGGGACGGCCACCGCCGGCCGGGTCCCCGTCTCGCTCCCGGCGTCCGCGTCGGGCGAGCGGGGCCCGGGCCGGCCCCACCCGCGCGGGCCCGTCCGCCCGCGCGGCCGCACCACCCGCAGGCAGCGCCGGCTCCTCAGGCTCGCCAGAACCGTCGTCGTGACCGTGTCCCTGGTCGCGGGCGGCGTCTGGTGGGCGCAGGACGAGGAGCCGGCGGGCCCCGCGCTGGCCGCCGGCGCCGCCGCGCACGGCGTGACCACGCCGGCCGGGCCGGCCGG
>NZ_JBEOUO010000029.1:0-95087 GCF_040302485.1 Streptomyces sp. NPDC126499
GGACGGCGAACTCCCCCGCGTACGGATACAGGGCGAAGTGCGCGCTCGCCCGTCCGGTGTTGCGGAGGGTGACGGAGACCTGACCGTCCTCGACCGCGTTCGAGTCGGGAGAGGAGTTCCTCCCGGCCCACCGGCGCAGGCCGGAGAGGCACTGTCGTCATAGGTCCACCACCCTCCGGCACTCGGGCCCCGGCCCATGAGCCCCGTTGCGCAGAGAATACGGAGGAGATCGCCCCCGTCCAGGCCCTGTGTCCGGCATACGGACAGCGGTCCCCGGTCAACAGTGCGTGGCCGACACACGGAAGCGCCCGTGGTGTAGACCACGGGCGCTTCGCTGACCAGCGAAAACGCTGGTGTGGGGGGTGGGTCGGACAAGAATCCGGGTGGATCAGAAGGTCAGGCTCCACGAGTCGATGTAGCCGGTGTCACCCGAGGCCACATCGCGGACCTGGAGCTTCCAGGTGCCGTTGGCGACCTCGCTCGACGCGTCCACCGTGTAGGTGGCCAGGACGTTGTCGGCGCTGTCGGAGGAGGAGGACTGCTTCAGGTTGCGCACGGTGCCGTCGGGGGCGACCAGGTCGATGACGAGGTCACCGCGCCAGGTGTGCTTGATGTCCACGTCGACCTTGAGGGTGGCCGGGGCGTTGCCGGTGAGGCCGGTGACCGCGATGGACGACGCCACGGTGGTGTTGTCCGAGATCGTCACGTTGTTCGCGTTGGTGAAGGTGTTGCCGGCCGGCGGCGTGGTGGAGGTCACCGCGTTCACCGTCTTGGCGGCGTCGGCGATGCCGGCGCCGCAGCCGCCGGTGCAGGTGCCGGGCAGCGGACGGGCGTTGGTCTTGATCGCGGACTCGATGTCGGCCGGGGTCAGGGTCGGCTTGACCGACTCCAGCAGGGCGGCGAGGCCGGCGATGTGCGGGGCCGCCATCGAGGTGCCCTGGTAAGGCTTGTAGTTCTCGGTCGACTGGACGGTCGTGCCGGAGTTCAGCGTGGAGTAGATGCCGTTCTCGGGCGTGGTCACCGTGCCGGGCGTGTCGGTCGCGCGACGGGTCTCGCCGCCGGGCGCCGAGATGTCCACGATGGTGCCGTAGTTGGAGTAGTACGACCGGTTGCCCTCACGGCTGGTCGACGCCACGCTGATGACGTTCGAGCAGTTCGCGGGCGTGAAGCCGGAGGTGTTGGCGTTGCTGTTGCCCGCGGCGACGACGACCGTGGCACCGCGCGAGACGGCGCCGTTGATCGCGGTCTGGTAGACGCTCGGGCAGGTGGAGCTGGCGCCGCCGAGGCTCAGGTTGATGACCTTGGCCGGGGTCGCGTTCGCCGGGACGCCCGGCACGGAGCCGCCGGAGGCCCAGGTGATCGCGTCGGCGATGTCGGAGGACGAGCCGCCGCACTTGCCGAGGACCCGCACGTGCTGGACCTTCGAGCCGTACGCGATGCCGGCGATGCCCTTGGTGTTGTTGGTGACCGCGCCGATGGTGCCGGCCACGTGGGTGCCGTGCCAGGAGGAGTTGGAGGCCCGGGAGCCGGTGCCGCACTCGCCGTCGGTGGCGTTCCAGTCGCCCTCGTCCTTGGCGTCCGCGTCACGGCCGCTGCCGTCGCGGGCGTCGGCGGAGGAGGAGATGAAGTCGTAACCGGCGACGGTGTTGGCCGCCAGGTCCGAGTGGGCGGCGTAGCCGGTGTCGATGACGGCGACGGTGACGCCCGAGCCGGTCGTCTTGTCCCAGGCGGCAGGAACGTTCATGCCACCGGTGGGCTCGAAGAGGTCCCACTGCTTCGCGTAGTCGGTGTCGTTCGGGGTCACGGCCATCGCGTAGGCGCGGATGTCGGGCTCCACCGAGGCGACCTGCGGGTCGGCCTTGAAGGCCGCCATGACCTCGGCCACGTCCTGCTTGGTCGCGGAACCACCCAGGTCCACCAGCGCGGCACCGCCGGCCAGGCGACGCTCGAAGGAGAGCTTCTCGCCCGTCTTGGTGGCCTTCTCGGCCGTGTCGGTCTTGGCGGCGGCGTTGGAGCCCGCCTCGGCGGACGAGGACTTGTAGGTGACGATGACCTTCTCGACGGGGGCGCTGGGAAGCGCGGTCATCGCCTGGGAAGCCGGTGCGGGCTTCGGGGTTGCAGCGGCCGGGACGGCGGCGAACGCCCCGGAGGTGGTGGCAGCGGCACCGAGGATCGCGGCGCTCGCAACCACCACGGATATGACTCTCCGCCTGGAACCGTTCAAGGTGTGGCCCTTTCGAGTACGACGTGTGTGGAGCAGTGGCGGCGGCGCGGGAAAACGGGGCGAAGTGGGGTCGCGTACCGCTGTTCCCTGGGCGTGGGGGGCCCGTGCGCCGCCACCGGCGCGACGGCCCGGGTCAAGGCCGCCCCCGGCGACACTACCCATCCCTTCTCATGCACCTGACAGGTGGGGGAGGGGTTGGGATCCGCCGGTGCGGCAGACAGTAGGGAAATCCGAGGTGAACTGGATACGGGGAAAACCCTTGTCCCCCCGGGAGGGTGGGAGGGGGAGGGGAGGGGGCACGCTTTGCGGGCCGCTCGAAGAGCCGCGCGGGGCGGGCCTCGGGCCCGGCGGCTCAGCCCAGTTCGAGGGTGGTCACACCGAAGACGCGTTCCCGGGCGAACGGGCGGATCGGGCCCGTGTACATGCGGGCCGTCTCGAAGGTCGGCTCAAGGCCACGGGACTCGGCGAGCCGGGCCGCGGCCGGGTTGGACTCCGGCATGTCGACGGCGATCCGGGGCGCGCCGAAGGCGCGGGCCTCCGCGGCCAGGGCGTCGAGGAGGGCGGCCGCGTCGGCGGGCGTGTCCGCGAACAGCGGACCGATGCGCGCCTCCTGCTCGGCCGGCCGCACGACTCCGTAACCGGTGGCGCGCCCGTTGGTGAGCCGGACCAGGGCACGGTGGCCGGGTGTCGTCAGCCAGGACCGCAGGAAGCGGGGGCGGTCGGCGGGGTGACAGGCGCTGTCGTACGCGGCGATTTCGGCCGGATCCACCCGTTCCGCGGCGACCACGCCGGTCACCGGCCGGTCGGGAAGCGGCACTTCGCCCACGTATCGGGCGGTTCGGTACGCGGAGGCGAAGCCCGAACGCCGGTAGTTGTCCTGCTGCGCCGGCACCCCGTCCAGCCCCACCGTCCGCCCGCCCGCGTGCGCCAGCGCGGCCCGCCAGGTCGCGAGGCCGTGACCGAGGCCGCGCAGATCGGGCCGTACGAGATAGAAGCCCAGGAAGGCGTAGTCGTCGCCATAGTTCACGACCGAGATCGCGGAGACGGGCTCCCCGTCGATCCGCCCCAGGAAGAACCCCTCCGGATCCTGCGTGAAGAACGCCCCCGCATCGGCCACCCCAGGATTCCACCCCTCCGCCGCTGCCCACGCGCGGACCAGCGCCCAGTCCTGGAGGGAGGCGCGGGAGACATGGAGGGCCATGAGGGTCCCTTCGGGCGACGGCTGCGACGGGCGACGGGGGAGACGAGCGCGGCGAGCATAAACCGCCCCGCCCGCCCCACCGGAACCGCGCCGTCACTTTCCAGCCGCCCCGGACGGGGGCGGCGGACACCTGCTCCGTGCGGCCCCCTCCGCCGGCCCCTCAAGGGCGCTCGCGGGGTCAGGGGCCCGCGACGAGGAACAGGACCTCCACCTGACCCGGTCGGCCCTCGGCCGGGTCGTGCACGCGGTACAGGAGCGTGACGGTGATGCCGGTGTCGGCGGCCGGCGCCGTGGCGACGCGGCGGAGTTCGGCGGTGCGCAGCGGCTCTCTGCGGGACTCGGCGGGGCGTGGATCCTCGGCGAGGGCGGCCAGGGCGTCGTGCAGGGCCCGGCGCCCGCCCGGGGAGAGGTGGGCGATCTCGGAGTAGAGATTGCGACGGACGACGACGATCCAGCGGTCCGTCACCGGGCGGATCCCTTGTCGAGTTCGGCGAACAGGTCGTCGACGGTCATCGTCTCCGCCTCTCCGTCGAGACCGGCGCGGATCGCGTCCTGGACCTCGGGCCGGGTGCGCAGGGCCACCAGCTGCCGTGCCTGCGCGATCACGGCGTGGTGCTCGCCCCCGAAACGGGCCGTCTGCAGCCTCGCGTCGAAGGCGACCAGTTCGGCGGGGTCGACGACGGCGAGGGCCGCCCGGAGCTCGGCCAGCGTCTGCGGGCCCTCATGGGCCTCGATCCGGTACGGATTGGCGTAGGCGGGACCGGGCTCGTGCGGCAGGGCGCTCATGGTGTGCCTCCTCGTCTCGTACGGCTCCACGGTACGGGGGCCGCAACGCCGGCGGGAGGGGTCGTGCCGGGGAAGAACGGCCCGGGGCCGGGGCGGTCGGCCGACCGGCGAAAACCCGGTCGACGCAGGTCGGTGTGGTGACCGATGCTGCGTTCATGCCTCTGCGAGAGACCCTTGCCCGCGTCGACGCCGACCTGGCCGCGGGCCGCGTTCCCCTCGCGCGCCGGCGCCTGCGCGGTCTCGTCTCGTCCTTCCCGCACGACCTGACGCTGCGTCGCCGGCTGGCCGAGGTGTACCGGCTCTACGGCGACGCCGCCGAGGCCGGACGCTGGACGTACCTCGAAGAGGACCGGAGCGCCGACGAGACCGCCGCCTTCGAGGAGCGCTACGGGGCTCCCCACCGGCGGATGAGGGCCCTCGCCTGGCGCGGCCCCGAGGCGAAGGCCGCCACCGCCTTCGCCCGCGCGCAGCTGGCCGCCGTACGGACCGCCTGCGCCGAGGAGCTCGGGCATCCCGTCGACTGGGACGACCCCGCCTCCTACCGGGACGGCCCGGAGCAGGCGTACGAGGCACCCGCCGAGCCGTGGACGGTCGGCGGCGTGCTCGCCGGCGCCGGCTGCCTCCTGGCCGTCCTCGCGTTCCTCGCGGTCTGGGTGAACGGAGTCGTGGCCCTGTTCGACTGACCCGGCCCCGCTCGGCCTTCCGGCCGGTGCCTTCGTGCCGCTGTACGCGGGGCGGATCCAGCCGCTCAAGGGGCCGGACGTGCCGGTGCGGCCACCGGGTCGGAGCGGACCGTCCGCCCGGTCGGTCTCACCCCACCAGGCGGAGCCCCGCCCCCGCCACCCCCACCCGCACCGACTGCCCCCACGTCAGTTCCAGCGCGTCCGACTCCATGCCGTCGCCGAAGGCGACCAGGCGGTCCGACTCGACCACGAGCCGGAGGGTGTCGTCGTCGGCGAGGAGGCCCTCGACGCGGGAGGTGCCGGTGGTGGGGGAGGGCCAGGCCTCGCGGACGGTCCAGGCGAGGCGGGAGTCGGTCGCGGCGGGCAGGGGGAGCCGGCTGGAGCGTTGGGTCCACAGGGAGCGGAGCCAGCCCGTGGCCCCCGTTCCCGTGCCGACGAGCACGCCCGAGGACGCCTGCGCCTCGGGCGGGGCGGCGGGGGCGTGCAGGGTGTAGCGGGCGGTCTGGTGGCCGGGCGGCCCGACGTAGATCTCGTTGAG
The DNA here is from genome assembly GCF_040302485.1 of Streptomyces sp. NPDC126499. NCBI lineage: Bacteria > Bacillati > Actinomycetota > Actinomycetes > Kitasatosporales > Streptomycetaceae > Streptomyces > Streptomyces sp. NPDC126499. The sequence goes on from NZ_JBEOUO010000029.1 coordinate 5,433, forward strand.
GGCGAGCAGCCGCTGCCCGTCGTCGGTGACCGCCTCCGCCATGGTGAGCAGGTCCACCCCCGTCCGCGCCGCCCCCGCCACGACGGACCGCAGCAGCCGCCCCGCGTCCCCGGGCCGGTGGCGGACCAGGACGCCCGGATTGCGCCCCGGGTCGCTGTCGATGCCGACGACCGGCTGGCCCGTCAGATACTTGGCCGCGTTCGCCACGAGTCCGTCCTGCCCCACGACCACGACCACGTCCTCGGGCCCGAAGAGGAAGCGGTCGAGGTCGGCCCGTTCGACCCGGGCCTGCCGCCACCGCAGCGGCACCGCGCCCGCCACCTCGGCGAGCGCCCGCACGGTCCGCTCGTGCCGCTCGCGCACCTCGTCGAGGGAGCCGCCCCGCGCCGACAGGTGAAAGGCGGCCTGCCCGCGCGTCCCGTGCCGGGCCAGCAACTCCTCGTACTCCGTGGTCCGGTGGACGATCACCGCCCGCGGCGCCAGGCTCACCGCTCCGCACCGCCGCCCAGCCGGGCGAGCAGCCCGGTCAGCACGTCCGGGGACAGCGTCAGATGCCCGATCCTCGGCAGCTGCTCCGCCGCCTTGGTCGCCGCCAGTGCGTGCAGGGTCGCCGGCGCGACCTCCGCGTGCGCCCGCAGCCACGCCGTCTGCGCCTCCGCGCGCGCCGCGCCGACCTCACGGGCCGCCGCCGCCTCGGCGCGGGCGAGCCGTACCGTACGGGAGGCCTCGGCCTCGGCCCGTACCGCGTCGGCCGCCGCGGACTCCTCCGCCTCCCGGCGCGCGTTGGTGCCGCGCTGGTCGACCAGCCGTTCCTCCTGCCGGGCCAGCTCGATCTTGCTGGCGAGCTCGTTCTCGGCGATGGTCCGTTCCCGCTCCACGGCGACCGCCCGGCGCTCGTACGTGGCCCGGTCGGCCTCCTGCTGGATCTGCTCGCGGGCGGGGGTGCGCAGGGCGCGCTCCACCTCCGGCTCGGGGCGCAGGGCCACCACCCGCACCGTCACCACCTCGATGCCCGTGCCGGGCAGTCGCGGTTCCGCCGCGAGCCCGGCCGCGATCCGGTCCCGTACCGCTCCCACCCCGTCGACCAGCGCCTCCGCGAGCGGGATCCGGGCGAGGACGGCGAGGGCGTGCTGCTGGGCGGTCTCGGTCAGGAGCGTGGCGATCTGCTCCAGCGGCGCGCCGCGCCAGGCCCCGGTGTCCGGGTCGACGGAGAAGTCGAGCCGGGTCGCCGCCGCGCCGGGATCGGCGATGCGGTACGTGACGGTCGACTGGACGCTCACGTCCTGGAAGTCCGCGGTCCGGGCGTGGAAGGCCACCGCCAGCTCGCGGTCGTCGACCGGCACCTCCGAGAGCGCCGCCGAGAGGGGGCGGAACCAGAAGCTGAGCCCGGTGCCGTCGTGCACGAGCCGTCCGCGCCGCTGGTGGCGGATGTGGGCGGTGGGCGCGGAGCGCAGATGGCGCCAGCCGGCCCGCCGGGTGATGTCGGCCATGGGACCTCCCCTTGTCGTCACTGTGACGATAGAAGGATCCCCTCCTTTTCGTCAAGGTGACGAAATAGAGGTGTCCCGGGTCCGGTCCGGCCCCACGCCGTGCAGGCGGGCGGAGACGTCCTCGTGGGCGGGTCGCCGCAGCGCGAGCAGGACCGGCTCGTAGAGGATCGTGTACGCCACGGTCGCCTCGATCGCCTCCTCCAGGCCCGGGTGCTCCCCCAGTGCCGTGCACTCCTCCTCCGCGATCGGGCGCAGCGCCTCCGCGTACCGTCTGATGTCGTCCCTCCCGCTGCGGTAGCCGAGCGCGCGCATGCTGACGACGGCCCGGACGAGGGAAGCGAGCGCGGGCGCCTCGTCGTTGACCCGCCGGCCGAGCTCCGCCAGAAGCCCGCGCATCTCGGCGAAGACCTCGTCCCACAGCTCCCGCTCGGGGTCCCGCTCGTCCGGCGGCTCGACGTGCGGGCCGAGCAGGTACGGGGCGACGCCCAGCCGTTCGTGCATCGGCGCCGTCCACGGCCACGAACCGGCCGTCCCGCGCGCGACGGGCGGCCACGAGCCCTCCACCGACCCCGTCTACGCCGCCCCACTGCGGGCCGACGACGGCCCCCGGGCCGCGTCCTGATTCGCCGACGGGGACCGAGCGGCGGCTAGCGGGCGGGCTCGGGTACGGGGGCCGAGTGGCCGCTAGCGGGCGGGCTCGGGTACGGGGGCTGGCGGGGCGGTCGGTAGGGGAGCCGTTACGGGGGCGGGTTCTGCGGCCGGGAGAGGTGCGGGCGCGGGGGCGGGGACGGGCGCGGTGCGGGGTGGACTCTCCCCGCCCCCCGGCTCCGGCCCGAGCCCGGTCGTCAGGAGCACCACCCCGCGCGCCGCGACCAGCGACGCGGCGGCGGCGACCGCCCAGCCCCAGGTGCCCGCCCGGAAGGTCTCGCCGAGCAGGGCGACGCCGATGACCGCGGCGGCGGCCGGGTTGGAGAGGTTGACCACCGCGAGCGGGGCGGCGAGCTGCCCGCCCCGGTAGGCGGCCTGGGAGAGCAGCAGGCCGCCCACCGCGAACGCGGCGATCAGGACCGCGAGCAGCGCCGTCTGCCACCAGCCCGTCGGTCCGCCGGGCAGGTCGCGGGCGAGCGCGGCGGTGAAGGTCTGGGTGAGCGCCGAGCCGACCCCGGAGGCAACCCCGGACGCCGTCGCGTGCCCGAGTCCCCGGCCAAGGCCCTGACTCCGGCCCCGGCCCAGGCCCTGACTCCGGGCCGGGCTCTGACCCTGACTCCGACCCTGGTCCAGCCCCTGACTCCGGCCCCGGCCCGGACCGCGACCCCGACCCCCGGCGGCCGTGCCCGCGTCAGCCCTGCCCCGCCCGGCCAGCAGGCCGATGAGCAGCAGTGTGGCCGCCGTGACGATCAGGGCCTCGCGCAGGTCCAGCGCCTCGCCGGGCGCCGGCGGGCCGGTCACCGCGACGAGCCCGACCAGGCCCACCAGGGTCCAGGCCGCGCCGCGCCACTCGGCCCGGGTGACCCGGCGGTGCGCCCCGTACGCGCCGATCGGCAGCGCCGCCACCAGCGTCAGCGCGCCGAGCGGCTGGACGAGGGTGAGCGGTCCGTAGTGCAGGGCGGCGACGTGGGCGAGCGCGCCGGCGGCGTTCAGGCCCACCGCCCACCACCACTGCGGGCGGGCGAGCAGCCGCCGCAGTGCCCCGCGTCCGCCGGTCGACGCGGAGGCGAGCCGGGACTGGGCGACGGCGGCGAGGGCGTATCCGGCGGCCGAGAGGAGCGAGAGGAGGACCGCGGCGACGGTCCCGGCGGCGGCGCTCACCGCAGCGCCCCGGCGGTCGCGGCGGCCGTGGCCGGGGTGAGCGGCGGCAGTGGTCGCGCGTCGTCGGGCCGGCGGCGGTGCGGTGCCGGTACGAGGAGCAGGGCGAGCGCGAGCAGGGCGGCGGCGGCCAGCGCGTCGAGCCAGTAGTGGTTGGCGGTGCCCACGATGACGAGCAGGGTCACCACCGGGTGCAGCAGCCACAGCGCGCGCCCGCGCGACCGCGTGGCCGCGATCAGCCCGATCGCGAGCATCAGCGCCCAGCCGAAGTGCAGCGAGGGCATCGCCGCGAACTGGTTCGCCATCGAGTCGGTCTGCGGCGTGGCTCCGTACACCGACGGCCCGTAGATCCGGGCGGTGTCGATCAGACGGCTCTCGGCGAGCATCCGGGGCGGCGCGAGCGGCAGCAGTAGGTGCAGCGCGAGCGCGGCGGCGGTGAGCAGGGCGAGGACCCGGCGCGACCAGACGTAGTGCGCGGGGCGCCGCCAGTAGAGCCAGGCGAGGAAGAGGAGCGTGGCCGGGAAGTGCACGGCCGCGTAGTACGTGTTCGCGGCGCGGACCAGGCCCTCGCCGTGCAGCAGCAGCTGCTGGATCGCGCCCTCGCCGGGCAGGTGCACCGCCCGCTCGGCGTCCCAGACGCGGTCCGCGTTGTGGAAGGCCCGGGTCTCGTGACCGTTGGCGAAGAGCCGGCCGAACTTGTAGACGAGGAAGAGTGCCGTGACGAGCAGCAGCTCGCGCACGAGCGGTGGTCTGGGGGTAGCCGTCGCCCCCGGTCCTGCAGGACGTGATCTTCGTATCCCGCGTATCCCGGCAGCCATGGCGCGGCCCCTTTTTTCGTCACATCCGACATCAAACGGACGAACTCTAGATCCGATCTCATCGAGACGCAAGCGTCTCGATACGTTTGCGTCTCGATTGTGGACCCCCTACTCTCGGATGTGCGAAGAGGGGGCCGCTGGGGTACGGGGTGTCCGGGAGGAAATCGATGTCGACGCAGGCCGCGACCGCCGCCGCCCGGCGCAGCAAGCTCACGCCCGAACGCGAGGCCGAGCTGTACGAGGCGGTCATCTGCCTGCTGCGCGAGGGCGGCTACGACTCCGTCACCATGGAGGGCGTCGCCGCCCGCACCAAGTGCGGCAAAGCCACCCTCTACCGCCAGTGGGGCACCAAGCCCCGCCTCGTCACCGCCGCCCTCGACAAGCACCGCTGCCCCGTCTTCACCGGCATCGACACCGGCTCCCTCGCCGGTGACCTGCGCGAGGCGGCCCGCGCCGCCGCGTCCCGGCGCGAGCGCGACGCCGAGCTCATGGAGGCGGTCAGCCAGGCGTACATCCAGCACCCCGACCTCCGCGCCGCCCTGCGCGAGACCGTCCTCGAACCGGAGGTCGCCGCGCTCGACCGGATGCTGGCGCGGGCCGTCGAACGCGGCGAGATCGACGCCGCCAACCCGGCGATCGACTTCGTCGCCCCGTGCTTCCTCGGCATGCTCCGCATCGAGCGCATCTTCGAGGACCGGTTCACGGACGCGGCCACCCTGCGCACCTTCGTGGACGCGGTACTGCTGCCCGCGCTGGGCGCGCGGCCGGCCACCGACGCGGTGGGGACGCGCCGGGAGCCCGCCGGTGACGCGGTGCGGACCCACCCGGACCCACCCGGAGCCGGCCGCTGAGCCGGGGCTGTCGCTCGGGGAAGCCGCCGATGACACCGCACTGGCGGATGCGGAAGCCGCCGACGGCACCGAGGAGTGAGGCTCGAGGAGTCAGGCTCGAGGAGTGAACCCCGAGGGGTGCATCCCGGGGTGTGAAGCCCGAGGTTGAAGCCCGGGGTGTGAAGCCCGAAGCTGAGGCCGGGGTGTGAATCCCGAGGTGTGAAGCCCGGGAGCCTCCGGCACCCTGGAGCCATGCCCCCCACCTCACCGTCCCCCGTCCGGGTCCGCGTGCGGCGGATCTACGAGCCGCCCGAGCCCGACGACGGGCTGCGGGTGCTCGTCGACCGGCTCTGGCCGCGCGGCGTCTCCAAGGCCGACGCGCACGTCGACGCCTGGCCCAAGGACCTCACCCCCTCGACCGAGCTGCGCCGCTGGTACCACGGGCCCGAGGGGCAGTACGAGGAGTTCCGCCGCCGGTACGAGCGCGAGCTCGCCGAACCGGCCGCCGCCGAGGCGCTCGCGGACCTGCGCTCCCGCGCCGCCGAGGGCCCGGTCACCCTCCTCACCGCGGCCAAGGACCCCTCGCACAGTCACGCCACCGTCCTCACGGAGGTCCTGGAGGCGTCGTGACCCCACCCGGCGGCCCACCCGGCGGCCCCCCGTCGCCCCCACCCTGTCGCCTCGGTCCGGCCGCCCCTTCCCGTGCCTTTCCCGCCACCTCTCCGCAGGGCCCTGTTCACCCACGCGCGGCCCCTTCACCATGGCCGCATCCGACCGCGACCGCGAGGAGGGACCACGTGGACCCGGCCCAGCACGCAGAACAGGCCGACGAACGGGGCCCGGCACAGGCCCCGGCACCGGAGCGGGCGCACGTCCAGGAGGCGCTGCTGAAACGTCACGCCGTGCTCGACGAGCTCCAGCGCGACCCCTACCCGCTCTACGCGCGGGCGCGCAGCCACCCCGGCCTCACCTACGTCCCCGCCCTCGAATCCTGGCTGGTCTCCCGGGACGCCGACATCCGCGAGGTGCTGCTGCGGCCCCAGGACTTCTCCTCCGTTCAGGCCCTGCGCCCCGACGTCCGGCCCTCACCCGCCGCCCTCGCCGTCCTCGACGGCGGCTTCGCGCCCCGGCCCACCGTCGTCTCCACCGACGGCCCCGCCCACCGCCGCCACCGCGCCCCGCTCACCGGCGGCCTGTCCACCGCCCGGGTGGCCGCCCTCACCCCGTACGTCACCCGGCAGGCCGAGGCCCTCGCCGAAGCGTTCGCCGACACCGTCGCCGCGCACGGCCAGGCCGACCTCATGACCCGCTACGCCCGCGTCCTGCCCGGCAGGGTGATCGGCCGGCTCCTCGGCCTCGACCCGGCGGACCTGCCGGCCGCCGTCCACGGCTCGTACAGCGCCGAACGGCTCCTCTTCCGCCCGCTCCCCGAGCGCGACCAGATCGCCGCGGCCCGGGACGTCCTCGCCCTCCAGCACCTGCTCGACCGCTACGCACGCGACCGCCGCACCCGGCCGCGCGACGACCTGGTCACCGCCCTCGTCACCGCCCTGGCCCCCGACTCCGGACTCGGTCCCGGCCCGCGCGGACTGACCGACGATCAGCGCTGCGAACTGGTCTCCAACCTCCAGAACCTGCTCATCGCCGGCCACCTCACCACCACCGCCCTCATCGGCACCACGGTGCTCCACCTGCTGCGCCACCGCGGGCAGTGGGAACTGCTGCGCACCCGGCCCGAGCTCATACCGGCCGCCGTCGAGGAGGCGGCCCGCTACGACAGTCCCGTCCAGGGCTTCCGCCGGACCACCACCCGGCCCGTCGTCCTCGCCGGCACCGAACTGCCCGCGGGCGCCACCGTCTTCGTCGCGTACGGCTCCGCCAACCGCGACCCGGCCCGCCACCGGGACCCCGACGCCTTCGACATCACCCGGCCCCCGCCCCGGCCCCGCCACCTCGCCTTCGGGCACGGCCCGCACGGCTGCCCCGGCTCGGCGCTGGCCCGCCTCCAAGTCCACGCCACCCTGGCGGCGTTGACCCGACTGCTCCCCGACCTGCGGCCCGTCGACGACCGCCCCGTCCCGATGCGGCCCACCTTCATCCACCGCTCGCCCGAGGAACTCCTCCTCACCCGCTGACCCGCAGCCGCGGCGCCTCCGCCCCGGCGTCCGGCACCCCGCCGCCCGCCTCCACACGGGCGGCCAGCTCCCGCGCCCACGCCACGACCCCGGCCACATCGATCCCGTACACCTCCGCGCCGCCCCGCGCGTACTCCTCGACCCGCCCGGCCCCGCGCCGCAGCAACCGCGCCCCGCCCGTGGCGTTCCCGCGCGCCGCGTGCGTCAGCCCGACGGCCAGCTGCGCCAGCCCCTGCCACAGATCCCGCTCACCGGCGGGCCCCGACTTCCAGGCGTCCTCGAACACCTCGTGCGCGTGGAACGGCATCCCGGCGTCGAGCAGCCGCTGCGCCTCCCCGACGGTCCCGTCCGGCCCCCGCACCACCCCCTCCGGCTGCCGCGCCACCCCCTTCGCCCCGTAGGGCAACGGCCGCCCCAGCCCGTCCCGCGGCCGCGCACTCCGCGCCCGCCCCTCCCCGTCCCGGTCCCTGCGCATGTCCCTGTCCTCGTCCCTGTCCCGGTCCGAGCCCGTGTCCCTGTCCACCCGTCCATTGTCCGCCGCCGCCCCGGTGACACCCCGTGTGCTGATCCACCCCGTGAAGTGAGGTAATGTTCTCTTGCACGCCGCCGCGGGGGACGACCCCGGGACGGACGAGCAACGGGACGTGGCGCAGCTTGGTAGCGCACTTGACTGGGGGTCAAGGGGTCGCAGGTTCAAATCCTGTCGTCCCGACTGTGCGGAAACGCAGGTCGGAGGCCGTTCTCTCATCCATGGGAGGGCGGCCTTTCGTGCGTCCGAGGGCGCGGTGCCGCAGTGTGGTCGCATGCCCGGGCCGGGGCTCCGTGTGCCCCTGCTTCACATGGGCCGAACCGGCGGAACACCAGGACGAGACGCCGTGGCAGAGTCGCATCGCCCACCTGGTGAACGCCCCCCGGCACCGGCTCCGACGCCGCTTCTGTTCGACCGCCGCCCACGCGACGTCGGAGATTTCCCGGCCTCCCCCGGACCAACGACCCGATCGTGAGCGCCGCAGCCACCGTTGAGTGGAACCGTCACGGACACGGAGGGTCATGGATCCCGGAGGCCGCCGGGTGGGGTCGGCCGGCTCTCGGAGGACTCGGGCGGGGGCCCGGCGGGGGGACCCGGCGGGGGCTCGCCCGCCGCGAGGTGCTCCAGGACCTTCGCCAGTTCCTCGCAGGCGCGACGCACCGAACGGCGGGTCGCACGCTGCTCGGTGATGACGGAGGCGAGGAGCAGGGCGGTCAGGGCGGCGGAACCGTTGAACGTCTGGAGCTTGACCATGCTCTCGACGTCCGACAGGTGCAAGAACGTGCCCTGGTCGGAGGTCGCCACGAAGGTGGCGAATACGGACGCGAAGAGCGCGCACAGCACGCTGCCGGCGAGCTGGAAGCGGAGCGCCGCCCAGACCAGCAGGGGGAAGACGAGGAAGAGCAGGCCCATCGGGCTGAGCACGGCCAGGGGGACGAGAACCAGGGTCGTCAGCCCCAGAAGGGCCGCCTCCTTCCAGCGCCGTACCCGGAGCCGTCCGGCCGGCCCCGCGACGACGAGCAGGAGCGGAGCGACGAGCAGAACCCCCATCGTGTCGCCCGCCCACCAGGCCAGCCACACGGCCCAGAACTCGCTCCTGTCCAGGGAGCCTGTCACCACCTGTAGCCCGACCCCCGCGGTCGCGCTGATCAGCATGGCGCTGAACCCCCCGAGGAAGATCAGTGACAGTCCGTCCCGCAGCCGGGCCATGTCAAGCCGGAAGCCGACCCGTCTCAGCAGCAGGAAGGCGCAGAGCGGCGCGACGGTGTTGCTCACCACGGTGACTGCTGTGGTGGGCCCAGGCGTGGTGAGGGAGGCGATGACGAGGAAGGAGCCGAGGGCGATCCCGGGCCAGACCCGCGTGCCGAACAGCAGCAGGGCTGCGACGGCGACGCCGGTGGGCGGCCAGATGGGTGTGGCCACCACGCCTTCGACGACGAGGCGGCCCAGCAGGCCGAGCCGACCGGCCGCGTAGTAGCAGACCGCCACGGCCAGCGAGATCAGCGCCGCCTCGGTAAAGGGCCGGAACTGCCGAATAACGAACACGCCAGCCATGAGACACCGGCCGGGCCGCCATGACCGGGCAAGGACCCCCTGCGTGTCGGGCGCCGCCGTACGGGACGAGTCCGGACCGGCCGGTGGAGTCGGGCCCGGCCCGAGGTGTGGCCCGAACCGGGTCGGGCCGACCCTGGGACGAGTCCCTTCACCCCTCGACCGTCGGCCGGGCCGACCCTGGAACGAGTCCCTTCACCCCCCGACCGTCGGCCGGGCGGGACCGCCGTCATGGCCGACGACCAGGACGGCTGCGTCGTCCTCGTGCCCCACCGTGGCCGCCAGCTTCATGACGGCGGTGGCGAGCGCGTCGACGTCCAGCCCGGCGACGGCGGTGAGCCCGGCGAGCCTCGTCACCCGGTCCAGACCCTCGTCGACGTGGAGCGAGGGCCCCTCCACCACCCCGTCGGTCAGGAGGACGAAGACACCGTCGGCGGTGAGCCGGTGGCACGTGGCCGGATAGTCGACGCCGCGGAGCACACCGAGCGGAGGCCCGCCCTCGCTGTCGTCGATGCCGGAGCGGCCGTCGCTGGTGGCCCAGATGTGGGGGATGTGACCGGCCCGGGCGCACTCCAGGGTGCCCGCAGCGGGGTCGAGCCGTAGGAAGGTGCAGGTGGCGAAGAGATCGGCGCCCAGAGAGACCAGCAGGTCGTTGGTGCGACCGAGCAGCTCTCCCGGGTCTCCGCTGACGGAGGCCAGCGCGCGCAGTGCCACGCGGACCTGTCCCATGAAGGCGGCGGCCTCGATGTTGTGCCCCTGGACGTCACCGATGGACATGCCGATCCGCCCGCCGGGCAGGGCGAAGGCGTCGTACCAATCACCGCCCACGTTGAGCCCGTGGTTGGCGGGCTCATAGCGGACGGCCAGCCGGGCGCCCGGAAAACTGGGCAGGTCCGAGGGCAGCATGCCGCGCTGCAGGGCCACGGCGAGCTCGACACGGGAACGCTGGGTCTCGGCCAGCTCCCGAGCCTTGGCGGTCAGCGACCCGAGCCGGACCAGAAGATCCTCGCTGTCGTCGGCCTGCCGTCTGCGGAACATCGATCACTCCGACGTCACGACAATCCTCGTATCACTCCGTCCCCCCTCCAGCACGCGGGAGCTCAGGGGACCACCTCGGTACGAACAGGTCCTTCCCCACTCTGCCCGGAGGGCACGACGCCCGCATCTCATCGACCCCGCACCCCGACCCGAAGGCGCCGCCAGGAGATCGCGGCCCGGATCCGGGCGCCCCTCCGCGGGATCCTGGAGGCGGTTCTGGCGTGCCCCCTGAGCCCCGACGACGGCACGGACGGGTCGGTTGTGCTGGATGACGGCCCTCAGCTAGTACCGCCGTGGTGCACAGCGAGATCCGCCCGGGGGACGCCCGAAATCCAGACACGGCGGCATGAGGAGCGGGGCCCAGGAGGCCCCCGCTCCTGATGCCGCGGGGAGCGGGTCAGACGGTCAGGGGCCGCGCACCGGACGTCGCCGGAGGCGCGGCGAGCCGGCCGGTCCTGTGCAGGCGGTGGAGCGCCGCCGTGCAGGCCAGGCCCAGCACCGTGAGCGCGAGCCAGGGCAGCGCCGGCATGCCGGCCTTGCGGGCCGCGTCGAGCGCCGCACCCGTCAGCAGGTTGCCGAGCGTGATGCCCACCCCGCAGATGGTGTTGTAGAGGCCGTAGTGCGTGGCGACCAGACGGTCACCCGAGAGCCGGACGATGGTGTCCATCTCGAAGGGGTACGCGATCATCGTCCCGACCGCGAGGAGCAGCGCCGCCAGCGTCGGGGGTACGGCCGCCAGCAGCCGGAGGCCGACGCCCCCGTCCGGCACGGGCACGACCGTGGCGGCGAGGAGCGGCAGGAACGCCGCACCCATCGTGAGCAGGCCCCAGGTGAGCGCGCGGCCCGGCTCCATCCGGGCCTTGCACCAGGCCGTCACCTTGGTCTGGAACAGGATCGTGGTGAGCCCCGACACGGCGAACAGGACGGCCACGGCCGCTGTGCCGAACGTCCCCTCGCCGCCGAGCCGCCGCACTTCCAGCGGGAGCGCCAGATAGACCTGGAAGGACAGGACGTACGAGCCGATCATGGCCACCGAGAAGAGCAGGAAGGGCCGGTTGGAGACGATGCCCCGCCACTCGGCGAGGACGCCGGTCCCGGCCTTCCCCCTCGTCCCGGCTTTCCCCGTCGTCTCGGCTTTCCCCGTCGTCTCGGTCGCCCGGCGCGCGGGCAGGGCGCGGATCTGCACCACACTGAGCACGGCGAAGGTGCCGGCGGCGACCAGGCAGGTGATGCGGAAGTCCACGCCGGTCAGCACCATGCCCACCAGGGGGCCGAGCAGGATGCCCGCCTGGTAGAAGACGTTGAACAGTGCGAACGCCTCGACCCGGCGCTCGCCCGAGTCGAGTGCGAGGTACGCGCGCGTGGCGGGGTTGAACAGGGCGCCGGCCAGGCCGGTCGCGGCGGAGGCCGCGATCAGGGCGGGCACGGAGTCCACCAGGCCCAGGGTCGCGAAGCCGAGGGTGCGCAGGACGAGGCCGGCGACGATCATCGGTTTGTAGCCGAGCCGGTCCGCGAGCGTGCCGCCGACGAGGAACATGCCCTGCTGGCTGAAGTTGCGGACGCCGAGGATCAGGCCGACCAGCCAGCCCGCGAGCCCGAGTGGCCCGGCCAGGTGTGCGGCGAGGTAGGGCATCAGCATGTAGAAGCCGAGGTTGATGGTGAACTGGTTCACCATCAGCAGTCGCACGCCGCGTTCGTACGAACGGAACCCGGAGAAGGCGTTCTTCACCGGTCCCGCTCCTCGGTGGCGTCCGAAGCCTCGGCATCGGCGGCCGGCGTGGGCTCACCGGCGGCCGGCGTGGGCTCGCCGCCGGCGAGCGTGAGCGGGTCGACCACGGTGGTGCACCGGGTCCAGCGGGTGACCTCCTTCTCGTCGAGGCTGCCGATGATCTCCGGCTCGGACGCGGGCGGGTTGTCGAGCAGGCCGTGGGCGGCGCAGTAGTCGTCGTCGTACACCGTGCCGAGGTACCGCTGGGGTCCGTCGGGGAAGACGGCGGCGATCCGGGTCTGCTCCGGCATGGTGCGGGCGAGCCAGCCGGCGACCAGGGCGACGGCGCCGACGCTCCAGCCGCCGGTGGCGTAGTGGGAGCCGGCGAGCCGGCGGCAGGCCCACACCGCCTCGCTCGGGGCCACCCAGTGCACCTCGCTGAACTGGTCGTAGGCGACGTTGCGGGGGTAGATGCTGGACCCCAGTCCGCGCATCAGCCGCGGCCGGGCGGGCTGGCCGAAGATCGTCGAGCCGATGGTGTCGACGCCGACCACGGTCAGGCCGGGATACAGCCGGCGCAGCACGCGGGAGACGCCGGCCGAGTGCCCGCCGGTGCCGACGCTGCACACCAGGACGTCGATGTGGCCCAGTTCGGTGGCGAGTTCGAGGGCGAGCGGTGTGTACGCGGTGGTGTTGTCCGGGTTGTTGTACTGGTCCGGGCACCAGGAGCCGGGGTGCCGCGCGAGGAGCTGGGTGACGCGGTCTCGGCGGGCCTGCTGCCAGCCGCCGGTGGGATGCGGCTCGGCGACGACGTTGACCTGGGCGCCGTACGCGGTGAGGAGCCGGGTCATGGACAGTTCCAGGCCCGGATCGGTGACGAGGGTGACCGGATGGCCGTAGACCATGCCGGCCAGGGCGAGACCGAGGCCGAGCGTGCCGCTGGTGGACTCGATGATGCGGGCGCCGGGGCGCAGGTCGCCGCGGGCGCGGGCCCGTTCGACCATGTGCAGCCCGGGGCGGTCCTTGATGCCGCCGGGGTTGAAGCCTTCCAGCTTGGCCCAGAAACCGCGGCCCGCGGGGGCGAGCGGCTCCGAGACGTGGAGCAGGGGAGTGTTGCCCACCAGCCCCGACAGGGCGGAGCGGCTGGAGGGCGTGACGTCGGTGGTCGAGGAATGCATGTTCCGCTCTCGTTTCGTGGTGCGCGTCAGGAGGCCGTTCGGAAGCGGCCGCGGAGTTCACGGCTCGCGGGCGAAACGGCCTACACGCGCCACGTGCAGACTCTGATCTGCGTCGAGCGGCCGGTGTCGGCTATGGCCCGTCGGGGTCCGGCGGATGCCGAGAGCTGGAGACGGGCGGGGACGGGGCTGCCGTCGAAGGACGGAACCAGCGCGGCGGCGTCCACCTCGCCCTGCGTGGCGGCGACGGACTGGGGAGCGAGGCCGGGCGTGGCGCAGTCGGTTCCGTGGTGGTGGTGAGGGTGACGGGGGCCCGGTTCCCGGGTGCGGTCGAGGCTCCAGCTGACCGTCGCGGCCGCGGTGACTCGACCGGTGGTGTCCCCGGGGACGGAGCCGCCGAGTGAGGGGAAGCAGAGGGCTGCCGAGATCAGCAGTGCGCCGATGACAGCGGCGAACAGGGAGGTGTGGGTGGGGCGTCGCACGGTTCCTCCGGGCGGTGTGTACCGTCTCGGACCTGGGTGGCAGGAGGGAGCGGTACCCGGGAGAGATCAGGGGGCAGAACGCGTCGGCTGTTCCCGTCGGGGCGCGGTGGCGCGCGGGCCGGCGGGGAGACGGACTACACCTGGAGGACTGGTGAGGTTCTGGTGACGGGGGCAGAAGGAGCCGTGCTCGTCGGCAACTCCGTGACGGCTTGAGCGCGGTCACCCGTGTGGCAGATCCCGGTGGACTGAGGCGACGGGCAGGGGGTGCCCGGCGCCGGCGTTGCCTGCGACGGCATCGGCGAGCACTCGTGGCCCGGATGCGCCGGTGCGGGGGCGCCGGATGCCGCGTCGGTCTGGAGGGCGGCGGCCACCACCGGTGCGGGTGAGGTGAATCGGGCGTCGTTGTGCAGGTCGACCCCGTGTCCCGCGAGGAGACCGAACAGAAGCGCGGCCATGCCGAGCAGCCGCCACAGACCCGCCGTCAGGCGGGCATGGGCAGCACCTGCGCGCGGCCGGGCTGTAATCACGCCGTTATCTTAAACGCACATTCGGCGGGGATCGGAATCCGATCCGATACATGGCGCGAACAAGTCGCGGAAAAACTCGGCCGGTTGTCCGATTTTCTCCACCGGGTTTCGAAACGGGGTTGGGGGATCCCTGTGGCGATCCGGCAGAAGTGGCCGCTCACCAGCACTTCTCTGCGGCTCGGACGCCCGGGTGCGATGGCGTCGAATGACGGAGCGGCGGCCCGGCCATCGGGACGTCAGAGAGGCAGAAGTTCTGGACGCTTCGGTTTCAGGACTTCGGTCGAGTTCTTGCCGAGCAGGTGCTGCCCGAGCCAGGGCAGGAAGTGCTGCTTGGCCCACCGCAGATCCTGGAGCCGCTCCGGCTGCCGCGCCGACTGCCACTCCGGCTTCCGCGCAAGGGACTGCCGGGCGCCCGCGCCGGCTCCGTGACGTACCGGAGCCAGTCCGAGGACCTCGGCGGCCCGCCGGGCCACGTGCTCGTGGCCCTCGGACGACAGATGCAGGCGGTCCTCGCTCCAGGCGAGCGGATGCTGGAGGGGCTTCATCGACCACAGGTCGACCAGCGGGCAACCGTGCCGGTGGGCGATGGCGTGGACGTGCGCCGTGTAGGTGGCGATCTTTCCCCGCAGCCGGCGCAGCACGGGCGTGTTCCGTGGGTCGAAGCCGGTGAAGACCAGCACCGTGCCCGCGTGGGCGCCGAGCTCGACCACGGCTTCCTCGAACCGTTCGGTGATGCGGTCCACGGAACTCCCGAACCGCAGGATGTCGTTGCCGCCGGCGCAGAAACTCACCAGGTCCGGTCGCAGGTCGGCCACCCGGGGCACCTGCTCCGCGATGATCTCGTCGATGACCCGGCCCCGGACGGCGAGGTTGGCGTAGCGGAACGGTGCGGGTGCGCGGCGGGCCAGCAGGCCGGCCAGGCGATCGGCCCACCCGACGATGGCGCCGTCCGACGTCTCGTCGCCCAGTCCCTCGGTGAAACTGTCCCCGAGAGCGACGAAGGAGCCGATCGCGGCTCGGCCGGACTCGCTCTGCTCGTGGACCACCTTGCCCGCCTCCCGTCCCGTCGAATGTCCCGAGGAGCCGACAGGACCGGGCAAGCGCGGCGGCACCGTCGGGCGGTCGGGGGATGGCCCGCCCGTCCGTGCCTGCGCCTGCGGGCCTTGCCCGGTCCTGGCCTTCGGGGCTCGATCTCCGTGCCGCCGGATGCCGAGCCAGGAAGAATCCTGGCCCGGCGACGGCCGCCCGCCAAGCGATTCCGCTTGCGTCTCCACGCGATGGCGCAATGACGCCATACTCAGGCGGGACGGTACGGCGCCGAGGGCAGCCCGTGCTGTACGGGGAGCCTCACGCGGCCTTGGCCAGGGTGGACCGGTCCGTGGTGGGCGCGTGCCGGGCGGGCGTCGCGCCTCCGGTCGTCGCCGCTCGTCGTTCGTGGCGCGGCCACAGGACGAGGGCTCCGACGGTCCCCGCGCCGGCAAGGGCCGTGAGGACGGACCAGGTGAGGGCGAAGCCGGCGTTCGTGCCGAGCCACCCGGCGAGGGGATACGTGATCAGCCAGGCCAGGTGCGACAGGGAGAACTGGGCCGCGAACGCCTCGGGGATCGCGTTCCGCTCCACGGAGGCGCGGAGAACCTTGCCGGTCGGGGTGATGACCAGCGCCATGCCGATGCCGATCACGGCCCAGATGATCGCCGTACCGGTCCAGCCGGCGAGGCCCGCCACGGTGAGCGCCACCGCGGCGGTCATGGCGCCGACGAGGATCGCGGCACCGGTCGTCATGACGGTGCGGGCGGCGATCTTGTCGAGGACGCGGGGCAGTACGAGCGCGGCCAGGAGGGTTCCGGTGCCGGAGGCGGCGAGGATCCACGCGACGTGCGACTGCGAGCCGCCGAGCTCGTCCCGGACGTAGTTGACGGTGTTCACGACGACGATCGAGCCCGCGGCCGCGACCACGAGGTTGAGGGCCATGACGCCGCGCAGCCGCGGCGTCCTGAGGAACGTCCTGATCCCCGCTGCCGCCTTGTGCCATGCCGTGGTGTGGGTGCTGGGCCGGGCGTCGGGGACGCGTGTCCCCAGGACGAGCAGGGCGGAGAGGAGGAATCCGGCGGAGGTGCCCAGGAACAGCCGGTCGAAGCTCATGAAGCTCAGGGCGACGGCTGCCAGTACGGGGCTGAGCAGGCTCTCCATGGTGGAGGCGTGGTGGAGGCGACCTGGGAGGCGGAGAGGGCCCGCGTGTAATCGGACTCGTCGGTGACGATGTCGGGGATGACGGCCTGGAAGGTCGGGGTGAATGCCGCGGAGGCGGCCTGGAGCAGGCCGACCAGGACGTAGATGTGCCAGACCTCGGTGACCAGCGGCAGTGCCAGCACCACGACGCCGCGGATCGCGTCGAGGACGACCAGGAAGGTTCTGCGGGGAAGCCGGTCGACGTACGCGGCGGCCAGCGGGGCGATGAGCACGTACATGACCATCTTGACGGTCAGCGCGGTGCCGAGGACCGTCCCGGCGCGCGGTCCGGCGAGGTCGTAGGCGAGCAGTCCGAGGGCCACGGTGGTCAGTCCGGTCCCGAACAGGGCGATGACCTGGGCGCTGAAGAGGCGGCGGTAGTCGCGGAGGGCGAACAGACGCATGGCGGGTTCCTTCCGTGTCCATGCGGCGGGGCACGGCCCCGGGGTGGCGGCCGCGCCCCGCGAGTACAGGCGGGGGCGTCTCTACGCACCGGTGTCGCTCCCCGGTGTCAGGCCGGCGAGCAGGTTGAAGGCGCCGGTGAGGATGTTGAGCGCGACGACGCCGACGACGTCGGCTATCGCCCGGTCGCTGTAGCCGTGCTCACGGAGCGCGCCGAGCTGTTCGTCGGTGATCGACGTCGGCTCGCGGTAGACCTGGAGGGCGAGGCCGATGATCGCCGCGATCGCGGGATCGGCCGAGGTGCCCGCGTGGGCGCGCTCGATCTCTTCCTCGTCCACTCCCATGGCGCGGGCGGCACCGACGTGCGCGTCGAGGCAGAGCCCGCAGCCCTGGAGCGCCTGGACGGCGATCGAGATCCGTTCGCTGATTTTGCGGTCGAGTTTGGCTCGTCCCATGGCTCTGCTCAGCTGGAGGTACCCACCCAGGACGGCCGGTGAGTGCGCCATCGTGGAGACCATGTCACCGATCTGGCCGTGCCGGGAGACCAGGTCGGCGAGCAGGTCGCGCGACGCGCCGACCGCCGTGTCGGGCGTGAGTCGGGTCAGGCGGGGCATGACGTTCCTTCCGGTGCGGGGCTGTGCGTTCCGTTCATGCCGGTCAGTGGTGTGCGTGGTGGCCGTGGTGTGCCTGGTGACCGTCGTGGTGGCCCTCGTGCGCGGGCGCGGCAGCCGCCGAGGCGGTCCGCACGGTGAAGTCGGCCGTCCGGACGACACCGTCGTGCTGGAAGTCCAGGTACAGGCGGTACGTGCCGGCCGAAGGCGCGACCGCCATGAAGGCGATCTCGGGGCCGGGGGCGGTGGTGCCGTCGCCGGGGTGGCCCTCCGGGTGGACGTGGAGGTAGCCCAGGTCACCGACGCGCAGGGCCACGAGGTGCCCGTACGCGGCCAGGTAGGGCTGCAGGTCGGTGACGGGGCGGCCGTCCCGGCTGACGGTGAGGGTCAGTTCGCTCGCCTCGCCGGGCACGAGGTCGCCGTCGAGCGTGACGGTGTACGCGCCGAGCCGGGTGGTGCGGGTGGCCTCGGGCAGGGGCCGCGGCTCGTACGGTCCGGCGACCGCGACGTCGATCCCCAGCGTCAGGGTCTCGTCGTGGCCCGCCGGGTGGATGTCGGTGAAGAACCTCCAGTCTCCCGGCTCCAGGGCCAGTTCGGTGCTCCAGGTGCCCTTCTCGTCCCGCACCGGGTGCACGTGCTGGAAGCCGGACGTGTCACGCCGGACGGCGATGAAGTGCAGCTCCTTCTCGTGTTCCGGGACGAACTCGGTCACCGCCCGCCCATCGGGACCGATCACCCGGAAGCCGACCGGCTGCACGCCGGCGGTGCGGATCGTCGAGTCGAGCTCGAGGGTGTACCCGTCCTGGGAGACCGAAAGGCCGCCGGGCAGAGCTGCGCCGTGGCTGCCGTGGCTGTCGTGGTCGGTGTGGTGGTGGCCGGAGTGGTTCTTCATGGCGGTCTCCCCTGGGGTGATGCGGTCGCTGGCGTCGTCCGTTCAGGACGACGATCATAACCGTATACCCCCAGGGGGTATTCCCGACAGCCTCGACTGCGGAAAACCTGTGGGCCGGTCGGGGCTCTAGGAGTGGGCGGGGTCCGTCGGGGTGGCCCATTCGACGAGCTGGACGACTATGCCGTTCGGGTCCGTCATCTGGAACAGGCGCTCGCCCCACGGCTCCTCGCGCAGCGGCATCGTGATGGGCGCGCCCGCCGCGCGCAGTCGGCGTTCCTCGGCGGCCAGGTCGTCGACGGTGAGGGCCAGGATGAGACCGCCGGCCCGCTGGTCCCGCTGCTCGGGCGGGAGGACCTCGGTGCCGGTGCGCAGCAGCACGATGTCGGCGGCCGCGTCGGCGGCGCCCCGGGTGAGCGAGGCGAAGCCGTCGGCGGCCATGGCGACTTCGTAACCGAGGTGGGCGCAGAAGAACTCGCGTGAGGCGTCCACGTCGGCGACGGTGAGGGAGAGGGTGGAGGTGGTGACGTTCACGGTGACTCCTTGAGTGGGGAACGGTGCCGGCGGAACGGCCGGCGCGGGCACGGCAGGACTCCTCGTCGGTCGCGGGCGCGAGGTCTCGGAACGGCGGTGTGCGCGCTGATCATGGTCATCGGCGGCGAAGCCTGTCAACGGCACACGGCGTGCCGTTATGATCGTGGTCATGCCGAACGAATCCCCGGCGCCCCGACGGCGGGGTGCCGCACGCACCGACGCGCTGCTCCAGGTGACGCTCGACCTGGCCGCCGAGGTCGGGTACGCGGGACTGAGCATCGAGGCCATCGCGCGGCGGGCGGAGGTCGGGAAGCACACGATCTACCGGCGGTGGCCGTCGAAGGCGGCGCTGCTCCTCGACGCGCTCCACCGGGTCTGGACCTCGGACCTCGACTACCGCGACACCGGGGACGTCCGCGCCGATCTGCGCGAGCAGTTCCTGCGGTCCTCCTCCGCGCTGGCCGGTCCCCCGATCGGTCCCGTCTACCGCGCCGTCATCGCCGAGGCCCAGGCCGATCCGGCGCTGCGGACGGCGCTCCACGAACGGTTCCTGCGCACCGTCGAGCGAAGCACCCTGGACCGGATCACCCGTGCTCAGCGCGCCGGGGAGCTGCGCGCGGACGTGGACCTCACCTTCGCGGCGGACGTGCTGTGCGGGACGCTGTACTACCGCCACCTCCTCACGCCGCTGCCCGTCGACGAGAGCGCGATCGACGGGCTGCTGGGCATGTTCATGGACGCCTACGCCAGGAGGTGACCCGGACACCGTGCCGCCCGTGCCACCGTGGGTGAGGAGGGGAGCCGCCCACGGCGGCCGTCTCCGGCCGGCGGCGGGCTCCGCACGGCCTGACCGCCCGCCTGCCGACCGTCAGTGGACGGCGTCCGGCCGGATCTCGAAGTCGGCGTGCAGGCGCCGTCCGTGGTCCACCTGACGGACCGGGCCGGTCAGGGTGACCCGGGCGGTCAGCCGTGGGTCCGTGCTGGAGGCGCTGAGGCGGAGCTCCAGTTCGCCGGGCTCCACGAGGCGGGTGCCCGTCCTGCCGGTGAAGGAGGCGAGGTCCGCGGGGACGACCGCGTGCAGCCGCCTGCGCTCGCCGGGGGCCAGGTCGAGACGTACGTATCCGACGAGTCGCTGCACGGGCTGGACCACGGAGGCCACCGGGTCGTGCAGATAGAGCTGTACGAGTTCGGTGCCGGCGCGGTCGCCGGTGTTCGTCACGGTGAGGGCGAGCCGTACCGCGCCGTCCGTGGGGACCTCGGTGTCCTCCACGGCGAGGTCGCTCCAGTGGAAGGTGGTGTAGGTGAGGCCGTGCCCGAAGCCGAAGGCCGGCGTCGGGTCGATGCTGGAGACCTCGCTGCGGTGGCCGAGCCGTGCGGCCAGGTACGTGGACGGCTGGGCGCCGGGATGGCGGGGCACGCTGACGGGCAGCCGGCCGCTCGGGGCGGTCCGCCCGCTGAGGACCGAGGCGATGGCCGCGGTCCCGGCCTCGCCGGGGAAGAACGCCTGCAGGATCGCGGCGGACTCGTCGGCCGCGCGGCCGAGCGCGTAGGGCCGGCCGGTCAGCAGCGTCGTCACCACCGGAGTGCCGGTGTCGAGCAGGGCGTCGAGCAGCCGCTCCTGGGCTCCGGGGAGGACGAGGGACTCCGCGTCGCAGCCCTCGCCGCTGGTGCCCCGCCCGAAGAGACCGGCGCGGTCGCCGAGGGCCGCCACGACGACGTCGGCGCGGCGGGCGAGTGCGAGGGCCTCGGCGAAGCCCTCGGTCCCGCCGTCGTCGACGCCGGTTCCCCGCGCCACGAGGACCTCGGCGTCCGGGAACTCCGCCCCGAGGGACTCGCGGAGGGTGGGCAGGTCGATGCCGAGGGGGGTGCTGGGGTGCTGTCCGCCGACGTGGACGGGGAAGGAGTAGCAGCCGAGGACGGCCGTGGGCGCCTCGGCGTGGGGGCCGATCAGGGCGATCCGGCGCGGTGTGCGCGGATCGAGCGGCAGGGTGCCGTCGTTGCGGAGCAGGACGACGGCCCGATCGGCGAGGCGGCGGGCCAGTTCCCGGTTGGCGGCCGGGTCCAGGTCGACCGTGCCCCGCAGGGTGTCGGGGTCGGCCGTGGTGTCGGCGCCGCGCAGTGCCGGGGGAACGGGGCTCCAGTCGGGGTCGAGCAGCCCGAGCCGGGCCTTCTGGAGGAGGACCCGTCTGACGGCCCGGTCCACGAGCTCCTCGGCCACGTGTCCCTGCCGGACCGCGTCCAGGAGGGGCGCGCCGAAGGTCTTCACCGTGGGCAGCTCCACGTCGACACCGGCGGCGAGGGCCGCTCCGGCCGCCTCGCCGAACGTGCCGGCGACGCCGTGCAGGGTCTTCAGGAACGCGATGCCGAAGTAGTCGGCGACGACGGTGCCGGAGAATCCCCAGGTGTCCCGGAGGAGTCCGGTGAGCAGCCGTTCGTCGGCGGCCGAGGGAAGGCCGTCGGTGTCGGTGTAGGCGTGCATCACCGACCGGGCGCCGCCCTCCCGCACCGCCATCTCGAACGGCGGCAGGATCACGTCGGCCAGCTCCCTGGCGCCCATGCCGACGGGGGCGAGGTTGCGGCCGGCCCGGGAGGCGGAGTAGCCGGCGAAGTGCTTGAGGGTGGCGACGACGCCGGCGGACTCGAGCCCCTGGACGTAGGCGGTGGCGATCGTCCCGACGAGGTACGGGTCCTCGCCGATGGTCTCCTCGACGCGCCCCCAGCGGGCGTCGCGGACGACGTCGAGGACGGGGGCGAGGCCCTGGTGCACGCCGACCGCGCGCAGGTCGCGGCCGATGGCGGCGGCCATCTCCCGTACGAGCGCGGGGTCGAAGGTGGCTCCCCACGAGAGGGGGACCGGATAGGCGGTGGCGCCCCAGGCCGCGAAGCCGGCGAGGCATTCCTCGTGGGCGACGGCCGGGATGCCGAAGCGGTTGGCGGCGGCGATCCGCGCCTGCGTCCGCATCAGGGAGAGGGCGCCGAGCGCGGGGTCGACGGGGGCGGTGCCGAAGGGCCGGGTGAGCTGGCCGAGTCCGTCGGGCAGCAGGTCGTCGAGGTCGGCCGGCTCCTCCATGTCGTGCTGGTGCGGCGCGACCTCGGCGCCCTCGTCGGAGGCCCCGACCCACACCCCGTAGAGCTGGGCGGTCTTCTCCTTCAGGGTCATCTCGCGGATCAGCGCGTCGACACGGGCTTCCGCGCTCAGCGCGGGGTCGCGCCAGGCGCCGTTCGGGGCGTGGGACTGGGTGGCCACGTGGTCGGTCACTTTCCTCCGACTCCCATCAGCCCCTGCACGAGGGCACGACGGGCGAGCAGATAGACGAGCAGGATGGGGAGCATGGACAGGACGACGGCCGCGAGGAGGCCGGGGATGTCGACGCCGTGTTCCGTCTGGAAGTCGTAGAGGCCCATGGTGACGACCTTGTTCTCCGAGGACTGGGTGAGCACGAGCGGGAACAGGAAGCCGTTCCAGGCCTGGAGCGAGGAGAACACGACGATGGTCGACAGGCCGCTCTTCGACAGGGGCAGCACCAGCTGGAGGAAGATCCTCCGGGGCGAGGCCCCGTCCACCGTCATGGCCTCGTACAGCTCGGGTGTGATGTCCCGCATGACGCCGGAGAGGATCAGGGCGCAGACGGGCATGGCGAAGGCGGCGGTCGGCAGGATGACGCCGAGGAGGTTGTCGTAGAGGCCGGCCTCGTTGATCAGGTAGAACACCGGGACGATGACGGCCTGGGACGGGATGGCGAGGCCGAGCAGGAAGAGACGGAAGACCCGGCCGGTGGCCCTGCCGTCGCTGCGCACGATGGCGTACGCGAGGGGCGGCACGAGGAGCAGGACGATGCCGACCACGCAGACCGTGACGATCACCGTGTTGAGGAAGTACCGCGCGAAGCCTTCGTTGAGGTCGTTGACGTAGTTGTCGAGGGTGAAGCGCTCGGGGAAGGCGAGCGGGCCGTTCGCCGCGTAGTCCGTACGGGACTGGAAGGTGGCGATCAGCATGACGTACAGCGGCAGGCCGACCACGAACAGCCAGATCGTCGAGCCGAGGCCGGCGAGGTAGTTGGGGCGGGACTTTCCCGGGCGCCTCATCACACGCCCTCCATGGTGCTGCGCATCTTGTCGTAGCCGGTCAGGCGCACCATGACCAGGGAGACGAGGGTGGCGACGAGCACGAGGAGCAGGGCGATCGCGGAGGCCGCTCCGAAGTCGAAGCTCTTGAAGGCCTTCTGGTACATGTAGTAGGCGCTGTTCGTGGTGTCGGTGCCGGGTCCGCCCTGGGTGAGGATGAGGACGGTGTCGAAGGTCGTGAGGCCGCCGACCACCATCAGGATCATCGAGGTCACGATGGAGTTGCGCAGCTGCGGCAGGGTGATGTGGAAGAACTGGCGGACCCTGCCCGCGCCGTCGATCTGGGCGGCCTGGTAGAGGACTTCGGGGACGGCCCGCGCGGCGCCCTGGTAGATGAGGGTGTGCAGGGGGGTGAACTGCCAGGTGCTGACGAAGACGAGGACGCCGAGGGCGCCGGCCTGCGTGCCGAGGAGGTTGCCGTCGCCGAAGAGCCACCTCGCCTGGGAGGGGACGCCGAAGTTGGGGTCGAGCACGGCGCGCCACAGGACGGAGACCGCGGTGATGGACAGCAGGAGCGGGACGAAGTAGACGGCGGACAGGACCGCCCGGTTGCGCTGCCGGCCGGCGGCCCAGACGCCGAGCAGGATGCTGATCGGCGTCTGGACGACGACGCCGAGGACCGTGAGCAGCAGGCTCAGCCAGAGGCTTCGCACCATCACGGGGTCGTCGAGCAGCCGGCTCCAGTTGTCCAGGCCGGCGAACTCGGGGGAGCCGAGGCCGTTCCAGCGGGTGAAGGACAGCACGACGACCAGGACGAGCGGCACGAGGGCGAACAGGCCGAAGAAGACGGCGGCGGGCACCGCCCAGGCGAAGCCCGGGCGGCCCACCCCGGTCGCGGGGCGGTGGGACCGCCCGCGCCGGACGGTCTTCCCCGCGCTGTCCACGGCGGGGGCTGTGGCAGTGGTCATGTTCAGGCGTTCCTGGGGTCGGGCCGCGGGTCAGGCGGCGGGCAGGCTCTGCATGGCGGCGATGAAGGCGTCCGCGTCCGTCTGTCCGTTGAAGAACTGCTGGACGGCCTGGTGGATGGTGGTGGTCGCCGCCGGGGGATAGGCCTGGTCCCAGGAGAGCTGGAAGGCCGGGGCCTTCTTCACGAGGTCGTACTGGTACGTGGAGTACGCCGGGCTGGCGGAACCGTCGAGGAACTTCGGGGTGTTGGTGGTGGTCGGGAGGTTGCCGATGCTCAGCTGGCCCTTGACGAACTCGTCCGAGTACATGAGCTTCAGGAACTCGGCGACGGCCTCGGGGTGTTCGGTGTTCTTCAGCACCGAGTAGAAGTTGTTGGTGTTGCCGGTGAGGTTGGCCGGGTCGCCCTTGCCGCCCTCGACGGTGGGGAAGGTGCCGTAGCCGAGGTCGTTCTTCACGAAGTCCGGGTAGGCGTCCTGAAGGGTGGAGTACTCCCAGGAGCCCATGAGTTCGAAGGCGGCCTTGCCGGTGGCGAGGAGGGCGGGGGAGCCGCCGTCGGTGAACTTGACCGAGTCGTAGTTGGTGCCGAAGGCGCCGGCGTCGATGAGCTCCTCGAGCATGCCGAGGGCCCTCCTGCTGTCGGCGCTCGCCCAGACGCTCTTGTCCCCGTTCACCGCCTTCCGGAAGTGCTCGGGTCCGGCGACCCGGTCGTAGACGTACTGGAACCACATCTGGGTGGGCCACTTGTCGCCGCCGCCGAGGGCGATGGGGGTGACGCCCCTGGCCTTGAGGGCCTTGACGGCGGCCAGGAGTTCGTCCCAGGTGCGCGGCGGGGTGACGCCGGCGTCCGCCAGGACCTTCTTGTTGCTGAACAGCAGAACGGGCTGGGTGCCGCGCATGGGGATGCCGTACGGCTTGCCGTCGACGACCGCGGTGTCGAAGACCGAGGGCAGGAAGTTGGCCTTCAGGCCGGGGTCCTTGGCGATGAGGTCGTCGAGCGGCATGAGGAGGCCCGCGTCGACGAAGGGCTTGATGCTGCCCCCGCCCCAGTTGAAGAACACGTCCGGCGCCTGCTTGCCGCTGATGATCGTCTGCAGCTTGGACTGGTAGTCGGCGCCGGGGATGGTGTCGAGCACCGCCTTGACCTTCGAGGTCTTGTTGAAGGTGTCGACGAGCTGCTTCTCCACCTTGTTGGTGGCGTCGCCGTACACCAGGACGCGGATCGTGTCCGAGCCGTCCGCGGCGGAACTCCCCGAGCCGCCGCAGGCCGCCAGGGACAGGGTCATGGCCAGCGACGCCGCACCGACGACCGCGGTCCTCAGGAGCCGTACATGCCGCTTCATCGCGCCCCCACCTTTCGAAAGTTTTCGATCCGATTGACGAAACTTCGCGTGGCTGGACGCTAGAGTCGGCGCGGCGAAGGGGTCAACCCTCCGGGCCCGCGTTATCAAAGCGTGACTGTGTCGCCGCGAGGAACGGTGCTTTATGCTGCGGGGATGCGAGAGGGCGAGGAAAACAGGCGCATCACGCTGGCGGAGGTGGCGCAACAGGCCGGAGTGTCGCTTTCGACAGTTTCGAAAGTCCTCAACGGTCGGCAGGACGTGTCGGCGGCCACGCGCGGCAAGGTGGAACGGCTCCTCGAAGCGCACGCGTACCGGCGGACCGCCCGCGTCGCCAGGGAGGCGCCGCTCATCGAGCTCGTCTTCCACGAGCTCGACAGCGTGTGGGCGATGGAGCTGATCCGAGGGGTGGAGAACCTCGCCAAGGCCCACCAGGCGAGCGTCGTCCTCACCGAGAGCGGCACCCGGCACGCGCCGGCGCCGGACTGGATCGAAGGAGTCCTGCACCGCCGGCCGATCGGCGTCGTCCTGGTCTTCTCCTCCCTCCCCGACGCCGTCAAACGGCAGCTCGACGCACGGTCGATCCCCTTCGTGATCGTCGACCCGGCGGGCGACCCCGAACCGGACGTGCCGTCGGTCGGCTCCGCCAACTGGTCCGGCGGCGTCGCCGCGACCCGCCACCTCATCGACCTCGGCCACCGCCGCATCGGCATCGTCACCGGCCCCGAGGACATGCTGTGCTCCCTGGCCCGGCTGGACGGCTACCGGTCCGCCCTCAACATGGCCGGCCTGGACCACGACCCCGCGCTCGTCCGGTTCGGGGACTTCCACGTCGAAGGCGGATACGCGCGGGCGACGGAGCTCCTGCGGATGCCGGACCGCCCCACGGCCGTCTTCGCCGGAAGCGACCTGCAGGCGCTCGGCGTCATGGAGGCCGCCCGGGTGTGCGGGCTGCGCGTGCCCGAGGACCTGTCCGTCGTCGGCTACGACGACGTGATGATCGCCCGCTGGTCGAGCCCACCGCTCACCACCGTCCACCAGCCGCTGCGCGAGATGGGCGAGGAAGCCGTCCAGATGCTCCTGCGCCTGCGCGCCGGCGAGCCCTCGGTGACCCGCCTGGAACTCGCCACCCGCCTGGTCGTCAGGAAGAGCACGACCCCACCCCCCACGCGGCCGGCCCCGGCCTCGCCGCCGGCCGCGCACAGCGCTCTGTGAGGGATGCCGGCCGGCGAAGGAGCACGCGGAGCCGCGCTGTCAGACCGCTCGGCTAACCTTCCCGTCATCACACACCGACTGGGGGGACCAAGAGAATTGACCGGCCTGTCTGCTTTCCCGCTGCCCTTTCACGCCTCCCGTTCCCGGGCGTTCGCGACGCCTCGGACGCTGCGGGAACTGGAGATGATGCGGTGCAGCGCGCACCTCCGGGAGAAGCCGGGGTGGTTCGACAAGATGAACGACGCCGACATCGTCGCCCGATGGACGAAGGAAGCGATCGCCCAGGGCCTCACCGAAGCACAGGTCCGCTACGTGCTCGCCGAACTCGCGCACTACGCCGCGCTCCGGGACGGACGAAGCGGCATCGAGGTGTCCGCCGTCGACGGGGTCTGGCAGTCGGACACGCTGATCGACGACACGCTCAGGGCCCGGCTGCGCGAGGCGGTCCGGGTGCTGGAAGAAGTCCCCGAAGCCGAGCGGGACTGGCATCCCGGATCCGACGGACAGGTGCTGGATCTGGTGCATCCCTCGCTGTTCTGCCTGGTGAGAGAGGTCAGCGGCGCCCCCGAGCGGGCCTGGCGGAATCCGACGGACCACTACTCGAAGTACGAGTTCTCGGAGAGGTTCCAGTGGCTGCCCACGGACGTCGACGTCAGCGACGACGGCGCGGTGACCTTCCGTTCGTACGTCAACAACGTCCACCCCGAGAAGCACCGGGAACTGGCCGCCGTCCTGCCGGACCTGTTCGCGCGCATGCGCCCGCTGTGGGAGAACGTGCTCACCGATCTGCGCCATCCGCGGCCCCTGCGGATCGAGGCCGACCCCTACGGGTGGTACGACTCGGAGCCCGAGTATCCGGACAAGTCCTCCTTCAGTGACGACGCCGCCTACGCGGAAGCCCTCCGCGTATGGGAACTGGCGCACGACGACTGGTGGGAGAACCGCCGCCCCGTCGTCCCGGACGCCCCGGCCTTCACCCCGCCGGAGCCGCCCGACGCGTCCGCCCGGGTCGATCTGCGCGGACGCCGCCTCCAGGTCATCGTCAAGCTCGCCACCATCCATCTCACCCCGGACAAGCCCGAGTACCCCGGCGGCTCCTGGCATGTCGAGGGCATGCTGAACGAGCGCATCGTCTCGACCGCCCTCTCCTACTGGGACAGCGAGAACATCACCGAAAGCCGGCTGAGCTTCCGGGCGGCACTCGACGACCCGGAATACGAACAGAACGACGACAACGGTGTCCGTGAGGTCTACGGCCTGGAGAACGAGGACGGCCTGAACCAGGTGCTGGGCTCCGCGTCCACCCCGCCCGGCCGCTGCCTGGCGTTCCCGAACGTCCTCCAGCACCGCGTCGGCTCGTTCCGCCTCGCGGACCCCACCCGCCCGGGACACCGCAAGATCCTCGCGTTCTTCCTGGTCGACCCCTCGGAACAGATCGTCTCCACCTCCGACGTGCCACCGCAGCAGCCGTGGTCGGACACCTCGACCATGACGCTGGAAGAGGCCAGGACGTACCGGGAGCAACTCATGCAGGAGAGGAAGTTCTTCGTCGACGAACACAACGAGCAGCTCTACGAACGGGAATTCTCCCTCTGCGAGCACTGAGCTCCGCTCCGGCGGGCCGGCGGCGACCGGCCGGGCCGGTGAAGCACGCGAGCCGGGTCTTGTCGAGTGTTGCGTGTGCCTCACCGGTGGGAGCTGTTCAAAGAGAGCACTCGCCGGTCAAGCTGAGCGACGTCGCTCCGGATCACCGCGGGCGCACTTCTGATCGAGTCGAGAACACGCCGTGTGCGGCCAGAGCAGCGAACGGAGACCACTCGTGATTGTCGGAGTGCTCAAGGAAGCGCGGGCAGGTGAGAGTCGCGTCGCGGCCACGCCGGCCACTGTCGAACAGATCCGCAAACTGGGATACGACGTGGTCGTCGACCCGGCAGCGGGAAGCGCGGCGGGCTTCACCGACAGCGCCTACGAGGCCGCCGGCGCGAGCACGGGCGATGCCGCGGCCGCGGACGTGGTCCTCGGCGTCAACGCCCCGAGCCGTACCCAGCTGGACCGGGTACGGCCCGAGGCGACGGTCATCGCCTTGTTCGCGCCCGCCTTCGACCCGGAGATGGTCGAGGAGCTGGGCCGGCGGCCGTTCACCGCCCTGTCGATGGACGCCGTGCCGCGTATCAGCCGGGCGCAGTCCATGGACGTGCTGTCGTCCATGGCCAACATCGCCGGCTACCGCGCCGTCATCGAGGCCGCGCACGAGTTCGGGCGGTTCTTCACCGGCCAGGTGACCGCCGCCGGCAAGGTCCCGCCGGCGAAGGTGCTCGTCGCGGGCGCCGGCGTCGCCGGTCTGGCCGCGATCGGCGCCGCCGGCTCGCTCGGCGCGATCGTACGGGCGACCGACCCGCGACCGGAGGTGGCCGACCAGGTCCGCTCGCTGGGCGGCGAGTACCTGTCGATCGAGTCCCCCGAGGTGGAGGTCTCGAAGACCGGTTACGCCAAGGAGATGGGCGACGACTACAAGGCGCGCGAGGCCGAGCTGTACGCCGCGCAGTGCCGCGAGGTCGACATCGTCATCACCACCGCGCTGATCCCCGGACGCCCCGCGCCGACGCTGATCACCGCGGAGATGGTGGCGAGCATGAAGCCGGGATCGGTGATCGTCGACATGGCGGCCGCCAACGGCGGCAACGTGGTCGGCACCGTGAAGGGCGAGAAGGTCGTCACCGAGAACGGCGTGACGATCCTCGGCTACACCGATCTGGCCGGCCGGCTGCCGGCGCAGGCCTCGCAGCTGTACGGCACGAACCTGGTGAACCTGCTGAAGCTGATGACGCCCGGCAAGGACGGCCGCCTGGTCCTCGACTGGGACGACCCGGTGCAGCGCTCGATCACCGTCGTACGCGAGGGCGAGTCGACGTGGCCGCCCCCGCCGGTCCAGGTGTCGGCGGCCCCGGCACCCGCGCCCGCGGCCGCCGCGGCCGAGCCGGCCCGGCCGAAGAAGGAGCCGGCGACGGCGAAGCAGAAGTTCGGCGGGGTCGCCCTCGGCGCCCTGGCGCTCTTCCTCACCGCGGCGTTCGCCCCCGCGGCCCTGCTGCCCCACGTGACGGTCTTCGTCCTGGCGATCGTGATCGGCTACTACGTGATCGGGCACGTGCACCACGCGCTGCACACGCCGCTGATGTCGGTGACGAACGCGATCTCCGGGATCATCGTCGTCGGCGCGCTGCTGCAGATCGGCCACACCAGCACGGCGGTCACCGTGCTGTCGGTCGTGGCGATCCTCCTGGCCAGTATCAACATCTTCGGCGGCTTCGCGGTGACGCGTCGCATGCTCGCCATGTTCAACCGGAGCTGACATGTCTGCGACCCTCGCCGCACAGGCGGCCTACCTCGTCGCCGCGCTGCTGTTCATCCTGGCGCTGGCAGGACTCTCCAAGCACGAGTCGGCACGGCTCGGCAACGCCTTCGGCATGCTCGGCATGGGCGTCGCGCTCCTCGCGACCGTCGTGCTCGCCGTGGACGGCGACGTCAGCACCGCCGGCCTCGGCCTGATGGCCGTCGCGATGCTGACCGGCGCGGTGATCGGCCTCCAGCGGGCCCGCGGCGTCGAGATGACCGGCATGCCCGAACTCATCGCGTTGCTGCACTCCTTCGTCGGTCTGGCCGCCGTACTGGTCAGCTGGAACGGCTTCCTGAACGTCGAGCACGACCCCGACGGCCACGAGGCCAGGGCCCTGGACGCCCTCGGCACCCTGGGCATCCACCACGCCGAGGTGTTCATCGGCCTGTTCATCGGCGCCGTGACCTTCACCGGTTCCATCGTGGCGTACCTGAAGCTGGCCGCGAAGATCGACTCCAAGCCGCTGGTGCTGCCGGGCAAGAACGCGCTGAACCTCGGCTCGCTCGTCCTGTTCCTCGCCCTGACCGTGTGGTTCGTGATCACGCCGGAGCTGTGGCTGCTGATCACCGTGACGGTCCTGGCGCTGGCCCTCGGCTGGCACCTCGTCGCCTCCATCGGCGGCGGCGACATGCCCGTCGTCGTCTCGATGCTCAACAGCTACTCCGGCTGGGCCGCGGCGGCCTCCGGCTTCCTGCTCGGCAACGACCTGCTCATCATCACCGGCGCGCTGGTCGGCTCCTCCGGTGCCTACCTGTCCTACATCATGTGCAAGGCGATGAACCGGTCGTTCCTGTCCGTGATCGCCGGCGGCTTCGGCATCGAGGCTCCGTCGGGCGCGGACGTCGACTACGGCGAGCACCAGGAGATCACCGCCCAGGCCGCCGCCGAACTCCTCAGCTCCGCCCGCTCCGTGGTCATCACGCCCGGGTACGGCATGGCCGTCGCCCAGGCCCAGTACCCGGTCGCGGAACTCACCTCGAAGCTGCGCGCCAAGGGCGTCGACGTGCGGTTCGGCATCCACCCCGTCGCCGGCCGCCTGCCCGGCCACATGAACGTCCTGCTCGCCGAGGCCAAGGTGCCGTACGACATCGTCCTCGAAATGGACGAGATCAACGAGGACTTCGCCAAGACCGACGTGGTCCTCGTCATCGGCGCCAACGACACGGTCAACCCGGCCGGAGCGGAGGACCCCAGCAGCCCGATCGCCGGCATGCCGGTGCTCACCGTCTGGGAGGCGGGCAAGGTCATCGTCTTCAAGCGCTCGATGGCCTCCGGATACGCGGGCGTGCAGAACCCGCTGTTCTTCCGCGAGAACACGGCGATGCTGTTCGGTGACGCCAAGGCCCGGGTGGAGGACATCGTCGGCGCCCTCTGAGCGCGCTCCGAGCCCCTGAGCGCTCTCTCAGCTCCGCTGAGCGCCTGACGAGACCCTCCGATCCGCATCCGTACCGCCCACAGCTCGGGAGCCCCCATGCACCACTTCGATGTCGAGACCCTGACGCCGGGCCGGTGGCGCAACGGCGGGGGCGCCACCAGGGAGATCGTCTCGTGGCCGGCGGGCGCCGAGGAGTTCCAGTGGCGGGCGAGCGTCGCCGACATCGACCGGGACGGGCCGTTCTCGGCCTTTCCCGGGATCGACCGGACGCTCACCCCCGTGGCGGGCGACGGCGTGCGGTTGATGGCTCCGGGCACGTTCGACCGGACGGCGCGCGCGGGGGAACCCCTCGCGTTCTCCGGTGACCTGGAGCTGACCGCCGAACCGGCGGGCGAGGTCTGCCGCGTCCTGAACGTCATGGTGCGCCGCGGCCGTCGGGCGGCGCGGGTGGACCGGGTCACCGGGCCTCTCACGCCGCCCAGCGGCCATGCCGGGGTGTGCTACGTGCTCCGCGGCCACTGGCGCACGGGCGCCGAAGGGCGCCGTCTGACCCCAGGGCAGGGCGTGTGGTGGGACGAGCACGACGTCGCGCCGGGCCGAGCGGTCGTCGCGCCGCTCTCGCCCGGCGCCGTCGCCCTGTGGGCGGACATCGCGCCGGTGAGGTGACGTGCGGGGGAGGACGGGGCCGGCGATGGCGATCGCCGTCGCCGGCCCCGTCGCCGTCAGGCCAGCTTCTTCAGGAGCTCGGTGGCCAGAGGGGCGGAGGAGGCGGGGTTCTGGCCGGTGACGAGGTTGCGGTCGACCACGACGTGCGGCGCCCACGGCTCGCCGGCCCGCACCTGGACCCCGGCCTCGACGAGGCGGGTCTCCAGCAGCCACTTGGCCTTCTCGGCGAGCCCGGCCTGCGTCTCCTCGGCGTTGGTGAAGGCGGCCACCTCGTAACCGGCGAAGGCGTTGGAACCGTCGCTCCGCACGGCGGCGAGCAGCGCGGCCGGACCGTGGCACACCACACCCAGCGGCTTGCCGGAGTCGAGGGCGTCGACGAGCAGCCTGCCGGAGGCCGGGTTCACGGCGAGGTCTTCCATGGGGCCGTGGCCGCCCGGGTAGAAGACGGCGTCGTAGTCGGCGAGGTCGACCTCCTCCAGGCGGATCGGGTCCTTGATCTCCGGGATCGAGGCGAGCGTGGCGGCGACCCTGTCCGCGGCCTCCTGCCCGCCGTGCGCCTCCGGCGCCAGGCTGCCCTGGTCCACGGTCGGGACGACACCGCCGGGGGTGGCGACGACGACCTCGTGCCCGGCGGCCTTGAAGGCCTCGTAGGGGGCGACGGCCTCCTCCGCCCAGAAACCGGTGGGGTGCTTCGTACCGTCGGCAAGCATCCAGTGGTCGACGCCGGTCATCACAAAAAGGATCGTGGACATGATGCTCCGCTCCGAGGAAGGGGCCACTCGGGCCCAGGGACAGGGGACATGAAGGGGAGATGAAGGGGACACGCACCGCGCGCTGCGGCGATGTCTCGACGGTAGGCGCCGCGTCGGCCGGTGACCAATGACGGAACCGATACCTGCCATAGGAACCTTCATCCCTCACCGGGGAATAGAGGGGACGGCAGGGCACCGCGGGGCACGGCAGGGCGCAGGGTCTGCCGGGGGACAGGAGAGCGATCCCCGGGGGGCAGCCATAGGGATGTATTACGCTCGCCGGAGTGAGCCATAGGAATGACGAGGGGCCCTCGGTAGACGGCCGGCCCGCCGCACAGCCGGCCGCGCCGCCCGACCTCAACCTGCTGCGCACGTTCCTCGCCGTCCACCGCTCCGGGTCCTTCACCGCGGCCGCGCACGCCCTGGGCCTCTCTCAGCCGACCGTCACCGCCCACATCCGCAACCTGGAGCGCCAGACCCGGCGTGACCTCTTCGAACGCCTGCCCCGCGGCGTGGCTCCGACCCCGGTCGCCGACGAACTCGCGGCGCGGATCGCGCCGACCCTGGACGCGCTGGCCTCCGCCGTTGGGCCCGGACCGGTCGGCGGAGGGCGCGCCGAACCCGTGCACCTCGCGGGCCCCGCCGAACTCCTCGCCACCCGCGTCCTGCCCGCCCTGGGAGGGCTCGTGGCCGAGGGCGTACGCCTGCGGGTGACGGCGGGCCTGACCGACCCCCTCCTGGACGAGCTGCGCGCGGGGCGCCACGACCTCGTCATCTCCACGACCCGCCCGCGCGGCCGATCGCTGGTGTGGGCGCCCCTGATGGACGAGGAGTTCGTCCTGGTCGCCGCGCCCGTCTGGGCGGAGAAGATCAAGGAGCCGCTGGCGGAGGAGGGCCCCGGCGTGCTGCACGCCGTGCCTCTCGTCGCGTACGCGGAGGACCTGCCCATCGTCCGCCGCTACTGGCGGCACGTCTTCGGCACGCGCCTGAACGGCCGGGCCGCGGTGACGGTCCCCGATCTGCGGGCCGTGAAGTCCGCCGTCGAGGGCGGCGCGGGATTCAGCGTGCTGCCGCGCTACCTGTGCGAGTCGGCACTGCGCTCCGGGGCGCTGGTCCAGCTGGCGGACCCCGAGGACCCGCCGATCAACACCGGGTACCTCGTGCAGCGCCCCGGCATCTCCGAGAACCCGGACGTCGGCCGCGTGCGCGACCGGCTGATCGAGGCCGGCCGTTCCTTCTGAGAGGCGGCCGCTCGGCGGTATGGACAACCACACCCTCCTCGCCTAGTCTCCGACGCACCTACTCAAATAATTGACTAGAGGTGTGCTGTGCATCCGTTCCGTACGGCGGTCGAGAACCGCGACGAGGCCGCCATCGACGCGCTCCTCGCCGAGAACGTCGTCTTCACCAGCCCCGTCGCCTTCAAGCCGTATTCGGGCAAGGCCATCACCGCCGCGATCCTGCGCGGAGTGATGCGGGTGTTCGAGGACTTCACCTACGTCCGCGAGATCGCCGACCCCGGCGGCCGCGACCACGCCTTGGTCTTCACCGCCACCGTGGACGGGCGGCAGATCCAGGGGTGCGACTTCCTCCACTTCGACGAGGAGGGGAAGATCGACGACTTCATGGTGACGGTCCGCCCGCTCTCCGCCGCCAAGGCACTGGCCGAGGCGATGGGGGCCCAGTTCGACCGGATCGCCCAGGAGGCGGCGGGGTCGGGGGCGGTGGCCGGGGCCTGAGAAGCGGTGGCCGGGGCCTGAGGTGCGGCAGCTGGGGAGGGGGGCCGCGGCCCGGGTCGGGGGCGGTGGCCAGGGCCTGAGGTGCGGTGACCGGGCCTCGGGAGCGCTCCGCCCTGTGGGCGGCGAGGGCGGTGTGATCGGATATCCACCATGATCACTCCGACCCTGTACCTGTTCAGCAGCGCGGCCCCGCCCGTCTTCGACGTCGCTCGCGTCATCGAGGAGGCGCAGGCCGACGGCTGGGACGTATGCCTCGGTCTCACCCCGAGGGCGGCGGGCTGGCTCGCCGGCTCCCTCGACGGTCTCGCCGCCCTGACCGGCCACCCGGTCCGCTGGGACTACCGTCTCCCCGGCCAGCCGGACGTGTGGCCCGAACCGGACGCCGTCGTCGTCGCGCCGGCGACCTTCAACACGATCAACCAGTGGGCGCTCGGGATCACGGACAAGTGGCTCGTCGGCGTGGTCGCCGAGGGCATCGGCAAGGGCATCCCCATGGCCGCGATGCCGTGCGTGAACCAGGCGTACGCCGCGCACCCCCGGTTCGAGCGCTCGATCGACATCCTCCGGGGCGCCGGGGTGCGCGTCCTGTACGGCGAAGGCGGCTTCACCCCGCACGAGCCGGACCAGGGCGACCCTGCCACGTACCCGTGGCGGGCCGCCCTGGACGCCGTCGCCGACGTCCTTCCGCAGAAACCGTTCGCCTAGGCACCGATGCGCGCCTGCCGGCCGGTCGCCGGTGCCGCCCCTTCGAGGAACTCCCTGGCGCCGCGCAACCGGGTGCGCAGTAGACGCTGCGAGGCGCGGCTGTCGAGGCGTACGTCGAGCGCGCCCGGAAGGCCCGTCTCCGCCCGGCGCCCGGCGGGCAGCGCGCCCGGCTCGATGCCGTCGCGCCGGGCGATGAGC
Source organism: Streptomyces sp. NPDC126499 (assembly GCF_040302485.1). Lineage (NCBI taxonomy): Bacteria > Bacillati > Actinomycetota > Actinomycetes > Kitasatosporales > Streptomycetaceae > Streptomyces > Streptomyces sp. NPDC126499. The sequence continues at coordinate 40,599 of NZ_JBEOUO010000029.1, forward strand.
ACGCCGAGGTCGTAGCGACTGAGGGCGTCGGGGCCGGCCAGATGGAAGGTCCCGGTCCGGTCGGACAGCGCGAGCTCCCACAGGGCGGCCGCCAGGTCGGCCACGTGGACGGCGAACTGATTGCTCCCGCCCTTCGGAGACGCTTATTGAGACCGGATCAGCACTGCCACAGGAACTTCGCGCGGCCACACGGTTCGCAGGCGAACGCATAGGCGCCGCCGCAGCCGCCGAAGTTCATGGCGGTGCTGTGGTCCGGACCTTCCTCGAGCTGGACGACCAGCGACATACGAGTGGCGCATGACAGGCAGGACGGGGTCTCGTCGCCCTGAATCCAGGCGGGGCTGCCTCCGAGCTGGCCGAGCACGGATGACGCGGAGTGGTCGTTTCCCGCTGACCACTCTTCGCAGGCTTTGTCGTAATCGGGCTCGTCGACATGCACCAAGCTGACCGCCCGCACGGAACCGAGCAGAAGCAGGTCCTCATCGACACCGTCAGGCTGGGGCAGCGGCTGAAGACCATCCGCCGGAAAGAGCAAGGCCTGATTCCCGCCCGAGTCCGGCTCCCAGTCGCTGCACATACCCGGGTCGTTCTGGCATGCGAACAAGACGAGGATCCCTCGGCCCTCAATCCCACCCCCGAGGTCATCCAAGACCACCTGAGCGAGGAACTGCATCGGGCCATTGCACGAAGTGCAGCAGGGCCACGGAGTGCCAGCCGGGGCCAGAGGCACTCCACCTGTCCGGGTCACCTGAGCAGCCGACGCGACTGGACCTGCATCGATCATGAGAGTCGTCACGGCCAGGACTCTACGATAGGCCGGTGACATCGCCCGGAACGGTCTTGCCCGGCCCGTCCGGCAACGTCGTGACCAACGTGCCTCACGACCAGGCAAGCGTCTGACCTGCCAGAACGGTTCTCTCACCCGAGATAATGATCGAGCGCGCGTCGCTGGAGACGTGGACCAGGCGGATGCCCCGTCGCGCCGTCGCCTCGGCGAGACGGACGGGACCGTCGGCCTCGCCGGGACGGGAGTGGTACGTCGCGGCCGTCAACCGGCCAGTCGCACCCGCCTGGCGCACCCGCTCGGCCCCCAGGAACCCGCTCGCTCCGATGATCAGTACCGTCATGCGCCACAAGGTACGGGACGACCGGCGCACGCGGTCACCCGTCGGACGCGTGGGCGGCCCGGATGGCAGGAAGCCGGGAATCGGCAGCCGTGGGCGGGCAGCCGGGGCTGCCCCGGGGCGTCAGCCCGCGTGGACGTCGCGGATCGACGCCGGCGTCGTCCAGTGCCCGCCCCGGAGCGTCAGCCCGCGTAGTCGTCCGGATCGACGCCGGCGTCCTCCAACGCCCTCCGCATCGACGTCACGGATTCCTGCGGCCGGTCCTTCCGCTCCGGCCGCTCCTCCCGCCGGGGCCCCTCCCGGCCCGCGCGGTCCGCGGGCGGAGTGCGCCCGGGGCCGCTCGCGGCCTCGTCCACCGCGTCGGTCTTGTGCCGGTTCTCCTAGGGAACAGTCACCGGTCCACCTCCGTCGTACCGAACCGGGCAGTGCTGTTCCGCGTCTACCCACCGCGGCGCGCGGCACTACCCCGCCCGCCCCCTGCATACCGGAGAGGTCATCGGGTACCGGCGGACCGATGGCACATCACGGGACGAACCGTGCATCCGGAATCGCAGAGGGAGTCACCATGACGAGCAACGGCAACGGCAACGGCAGCACCGGCGGGACCGAGACCGGTGGCGTCACCGGCACGAAGGACAAGGACTACAACCTCATCTGGTACGTGGAGAACTGCCTGGCCAACGCCCTGCGGCTGGAGACCTACATCCAGGACGCGGAGCGCGCGGACGACGCCGAGGTCGCCGAGCTCTTCCGCAAGGCGCAGGCCGACAGCCGCAAGGGCGCGGAGCTGGGCAAGCAGCTCCTTCGCGCGCGCATGGGAGGCTGACGCGACCATGAAGGCGGTTGTGTGGCACGGCGTCGGCGACATCCGTCTGGACGAGGTGCCGGAGCCGAAGGTCCAGGACCCGTACGATGCGATCGTACGCATCACCACCTCCGCGATCTGCGGAACGGACATCCATTTCGTCCGCGGCACGATGCCCGGCATGCGGGAGGGCCGGATCCTCGGCCACGAGGCCGTCGGGGTCGTCGAGGAGGTGGGTTCCGGTGTACGGAACCTCCGGGCGGGGGACCGCGTGGTCGTGCCGTCGACGGTGGCCTGCGGCACGTGCAGCTACTGCCGCGCCGGCTACTACGCGCAGTGCGACAACGCCAATCCCGGGGGCCCGCAGGCCGGCACGGTGTTCTTCGGCGGCCCCGAGGCGGCGGGCGGCCTGGACGGGCTCCAGGCGGAGTACGCCCGCGTGCCCTTCGCCCACGTGGGCCTCGTGCCGCTGCCCGACACCGTGGACGACGGCCAGGCCATCCTGCTGTCCGACATCTACCCGACGGCCTGGTTCGGCGCCGAGCTGGCCGAGGTACGGGACGGGGACACCGTCGCGATCGTGGGCGCCGGCCCCGTGGGCCAGGCGGCCGTCGCCTGCGCACGGCTCCAGGGAGCCGGCCGGATCATCGTCGTCGACGGGGTCGCCGACCGGCTGGAACTCGCCCGCCGCCAGCACGCCGAGACCGTGGACTTCAACGCCGAAGACCCGGTCGAAGCGGTACGCGACCTCACCGGCGGCATCGGTGTCGACCGCGTCATCGACGCCGTCGGCGTCGATGCGCGGAGGCCGGAGCACGGCCCGGCCGCCGAGGCCCTGCGCGACCAGGCGGAGCAGTTCGACCACGAACGGGACGAGGCCGCGCCGGAGCGGAACCCGGACGGCGACACCTGGGTCGTCGGCGACGCGCCGTCGCTCGCGGCCCGCTGGTCGGTGCGGATGGCGGCCAAAGCCGGGACCGTCGGCACGGTGGGCGTCTATCCGCCGCAGGTGCAGCACTACCCCTTCGGCGAGGCCTTCATGAAGAACCTCACGCTGAAGACGGGCAACTGCAACCACCGGCGCTACCTGCCCCGCCTGGTCTCCCTGGTCGGCTCCGGCACGCTCGATCCGACGCCGCTGGTCACGCGCTGGTCCGGAGCGGCGGACGCCATCGACGCGTACCGCGCCTTCGACCGCCGCGAGGCCGGCTGGACCAAGGTCGCGCTCGGCCTGGACGACCGTGGGGCCGTGGCCCCGGGGATGGGCGAGGAGGCCGGCACCGGCGCCGCCACCACCGCCGGCGCCCACGAGGTGGCCGCCGACGAACACCGCACCGACTGAGACGGCGCCCTGAGACGGCGCCCTGAGACGCCGCCTTGAGACGGCGCCTGGAGACGGCGCCTGGAGACGACGGCTTGAGACGCCGCCGTGAGACGCCACCTGGAGACGACGCCCGGCACGGCCCGACGCGGCATGCCGGGGCGGGGAGCAGACGATCATGGGTGTGACGACCGACGCGCGACGAGCGGATCGCCGTCTGACCCGGCGGGTCGCCGGCTGGCGGACGCCGCTGACCCGCCGGGTCCTGCCGGTGGCACGGTCCGCGGCCGAACGCACCAAGCTGTGGTGGGGCGCGGCCGTCCTGATGACCGCCTGCGGCGGGAACAGGGGCCGCCTGGCCGCGGCCGCCGGCCTCGCGGGCATGACGGTGGCCGAACTGCTGTCCAACGCCGTGCTCAAGCCGCTGTACGAGCGCCGCCGCCCGCCCGAGGAGTTGATCCCGCACAACGACGTGGACGAGCGGCCGGACAGCTCCTCCTTCCCCTCCGGCCACACCGCGGCGGCCGTCGGCTTCGCCGCCGCCACCGCGGGCACCTGGCCGGCGGCGGGCGCGGCCTGCGGGGTGATGGCCGCCGTGGTGGCCGTGGAACGGGTGCACTCCGGCGCCCACTACCCCAGCGACGTCGCCGCCGGCACCGTGATCGGCGTTGCCGCGGCCTGGCTGGTACGCCGCTCGCCCCGCCTCCTGCTGCGTCACCTGGTGAAGCCCTGGTGACCGCCGTGCCGCCGCCGCCACGTGTGGCCAGGGTCCGGACGCCGACGGTTGGAGCACGGCCGACCGGGCACGCGCAGAACGTGCCGGTCAGGGCGACCCATGGCGGCCACGGTCCGGGCCACCCGCACCGGCGCGCGGAGACCGCCGTCACCACGGACGACAGCGACCGTACGGAAGGAGTGTCGCCGATGCGGTTCCACGATCATCGAGAGGCCGGACAGGAACTGGCGGCCAGGCTCCTCGACCGGGCGGGTGACCGCGGACTGGTCGATCCCGTCGTCCTGGCCCTCCCTCGCGGCGGCGTGCCCGTCGCGGCGGAGGTCGCCCGGGCCCTGGGAACCACGCTGGACGTCCTCGTGGCACGCAAGATCGGTGTGCCGGGGCAGCCGGAGGTCGGCGTCGGGGCCCTCGTGGGCGAGGACGCCCCCGTCTTCGACGAGGAGATCCTGGCGATGCTGGGGATGACGGAGGACGAGTTCGCCCCCGAGGTCGCGCGCCAGAGGGCCGAGCTGCGCCGCCGCGAGGGGCTGTACCGGCAGGGCAGGCCGCTCCCGGCGGTCGCCGGCCGGACCGTCGTCCTGGTCGACGACGGCCTCGCCACCGGCGTCACCGCACGAGCCGCCCTGCGCCACCTGCGCGCGCTGCGTCCGGCACGCCTGATCCTCGCCGTGCCGGTCTGCGCACCGGGCGCCGCGGACGCCCTGCGCCAGGAGGCCGACGACGTCATCTGCCTGCACAGGCCACACGACTTCCGGTCGGTCGGCGAGTGCTACGAGGAGTTTCCGCAGGTCAGCGACAACGAGGTCATCTCCACTCTGCGTACCCCCAGCATCAGTCCGGCCGGACGACCTTGACCGACCACGACCGGGCGAAGCGCGGAAAAGGGCAGAGAGAGCAGAAAGGGTCCCGAACGATGAGCGAGAGCCAGGACCGGTACGCGCGGGCGCGCAGCGAAGAGGAGCCGGGCGCTTCCTCCGGCTCGGAGCGCCAGGCGCAGGAACGCGACGTGCCCGGCACCGCCAGTAGCAAGGAGGGCTACCAGCGGGCGGGCACGGGCGAGGGTGAGCCCTTGAAGGGCGTCGAGACCGACGAGGAGAGCGACGGCAGCTAGCGGGACGAGCCCCGGGCCGTGGACCAGGAGGGGGCGGCGCCGGTGAGGGCGAGGGCGACCAGCGGGACGAGCCGGTCAGCCGACACCTCCCGATGCCCCCGGGGCCACGGACTCCCCAGGTCCCAGCCCCAGCCCCGGCCACCCGCGCCCGGTGGTCACGGCGCCCCTCGTCAGGGCGCCTTGCGGCCGGCGGTCCAGACGGTGCCACGGGTCTCGTACTCCAGCATCGCCTCCAGGCCGAGGGCGGCGTCGACGCCGAGTTCGCGGCGGACCAGCCACAGGGCCAGGTCCAGACCGGAGGTGACGCCGCCGGCCGTGACGAGATCGCCGTCGTCGACGACCCGTGCCTTCTTCAGTACGCCGCCCTGCTCGACGAGGTCGGCCTGTGCCCGGTGGTGGGTGGTACAGGGGCGGCCGCGTGTGACACCGGCGGCGGACAGGAGCATCACGCCGGTGCACAGAGCGGCGATGGTCAGTCCCGGCCGCTGGGCCGCGGCGAGGGCACGGGGCAGGGCACCGCGCCGGATCTCGGCCCGGACTCCAGGGGCCTCCGGTCGGGCGTAGCCGCCGCCGGGGACCACGAGGAGGTCCGCCTCCTCGGGGGCCCAGCCGTGGTCGACCCGGAGCGTGGTGCCGAAAGCGGCCGTGACGGTCCTGGGGCCGTCGAGGGAGACGTAGCGCACCTCGACGTCGCGGTCGGTGAAGTGGTCGGAGGCCGAGAGCACTTCATAGGGCGCGGCGAGGTCGAGTTCCTCGACGCCTTCGAACAGGACGACCTGGGCGCGCAAGGGGGCGCGGCGGCCGGATCCGGACGGCGCGGCGGTTCCGGTCGCGGTGGTGGCGGTGGCCGTCGCGGTGGGGACGCCGGTCGCGAGGCTCGCGGCGGAGAGGGCGGTCGCGGTGCGCAGCAGGGTGCGGCGGTTCACGTGAAGCTCCTGGGCAGGTGGTCGACGGTCGATCGAAGTGGTCAGCCGGCGAGCGGTTCGTCGGCGAGGTAGGGCGGGGCAGGGTCGTACTGGATCTCCCGGCGCACCGCCCGGGCGTGCTCGCGGCCGTGCAGGCGGCCCACGAGCCAGAGCGCGCTGTCGATGCCGGCGGACACTCCCTGGCTGGTGAGCAGCCGCTCGTCCACGACGTACCGGGCGTCGGAGACGACGGTCACGTCGCCGCGCGCCCTCAGCGCCTCCTCGTACTGCCAGTGGGTGGCGACCCGGCGGCCGCGCGCCGGGCCTGCGGCGTGCAGGAGGAAGGCGCCGGTGCAGACGCCGACGACCCATTCGGCTCGCGCGGCCTGTGTGCTGATCCACGTGGTGACGCGCGGGTTGTGCGGTTCGGTCTCGCGGGCGCCGGAGCCTCCGGGAACCAGGAGCACGTCGAGCGGAGGGTGGTCGTCCAGGGTGCGGTCCGGCAGGACGCGCATCCCCTTGGCACAGTGGACGGGACCGGGACGCTCGGCCAGGAGCAGGGCGCGGTCCGCCCCTTCCCGCAGGGCGGCGGAGGTGGTGAAGACCTCCCAGGGGCCTGCGAAGTCGAGTTCCTCGACGGTGTCGAAGAGAAGGATGCCGTAGGTGGTCATGGGCAAACCGTTCGTGTCGGGTGCGGTGCGTACCGCTGAGGGAAACGGGGGAGTGGGACGACGGTGTGGCCGGACGCGGCACCGGTCAGGCGGTGTTCACCAGGCCGCGGCGCTCGTACTCCAGGACCTCCTCCGCGAACAGGGCCATGTCCGGGCCGAAGAACCGTTCGACCAGCCAGATGCCCAGGTCCACACCCGAGGTGACGCCTCCGCAGGTGACCAGGTCGCCGTCGTCGACGACCCGGCCGCCCACCACCCGGCCACCCTGCGCCCGGAGATCGTCCAGGGCGATGTGGTGCGTCGTGCAGCGGCGCCCGGCCGTCAGGCCCGCGGCGGACAGCAGCAGGGTGCCGGTGCACACGGCGCCCAGGACCAGACCGTCCCTGCGGGCGGCCGCGAGTGCCCGGGGCAGGGTTCCGCGCCGGATCTCCCGCTGGATGCCGGAGCCCTCGCCGTACCCTCCGCCCGGGACGATGATGACGTCGGCGGAGCGCGGCGACCAGGCGTCCCGGCAGACGATCTCCATCCCGGCGGACGTCGTCACCCTGCGGGTTCCGTCCACGGTGACGAAGGACTGCGCGAGGTGTTTTTCGCCGACGATGCCGAACACCTCGATGTGGCCGGCGAAGTCCTGTTCCTCCACGCCGTCGTAGAGCACGGTGTGGACGCGCAGGGGGCGTGCGCGGCGGGGATGGACGGACGGGGAAGGCATAAGGGCCTCCGTGACATGAGGACGTGGTGGGCTCCCCGAACGGCGGGGGAGCGGGAACACGTTCAGTCTTCCGGCGGCCGTCGGCCGGCGACAGCGGCGCGCGTGCCTGTGGTGCGCAAGATACGGCCAGGGATCGGGCCGGGGCCGGGGCGGGGGCCGGTGCCGTCAGTGGCGGAAGGCGGCCCGGTACGCGGACGGGGTCGTGCCGACCTGGCGGGTGAAATGGTGGCGGAGGGTCTCCACCGACCCGAAGCCGGTCTCCTGCGCGATACGTGTCAGGGGGAGCCCCGTCGTCTCCAGGAGCTCCCTGGCGCGCTGGACGCGCTGGGCGAGCAGCCAGCGCAGCGGCGTCGTACCGGTCTGGGCGCGGAAGTGCCGGGCCAGGCTGCGCCTGCTCATCATCGCGTGGGCGGCGATGTCGGTCAGGGAGAGCGGTTCGCCGAGCTTGCCGCGCATCCACTGAAGGGTCTCGCCCAGGTCGGAGGAATCCGTCTCGGGCGTGCGGTACTCGATGAACTGGGCCTGCCCGCCGGTGCGTTGGGGCGGCATCACCAGCATTCGGGCGGCCGCCGCCGCGGCCGCCGCGCCGTGGTCGCGGCGGACCATGTGGAGGCACAGGTCGAGGCCCGCGGCGATGCCGGCCGACGTGAGCACCGTCCCCTCATCCACGTACAGGACGGAAGGGTCGACGCTGGTCCCCGGGAACCGCTCGGCCAGGGCGTCGGCGAACCGCCAGTGCGTGGTCGCCCTGCGCCCCTCCAGGAGTCCGGCGTGCGCGAGGGCGAAGGCCCCGGTGCAGATCGAGGCGATACGGGCTCCGCCGTCCGCCGCCTTGCGCAGCAGTCGTACCGCCCGGGGATCGGGCGTGCCGTCGGCGGGGATGCCGGGCACGATGACGGTATCCGCGGTCGGCACCTCGTCCCACCCGTAGGAGGAGGAAACCCGAAAGGGCGCCGTGGGCCCGGCTGTTGCCGCTGTCGCGGCCCTGTCGTGGTCGACGCACACGCGCACCTCGTAGGCGGGCGAGCCGTCGGGATCGCTGACGAGCGCGAACACCTGGCAGGGTATGGCGAGATCGAAGGCCGACACCCCGTCGAGCGCGAGAACCGCAACCACGTGCATACGGCCGGAGCGTACGCCATGGCGTCGAACGGCGCCCCGAGGGCCGCCCGCGCGCGGTCGACCGGGGCCCGCCCGGTCGACCGGGCCAGCAGGGCCGGGCAGCGGTCAGCCACACCCCGACAGGCGAGTCGGACCCACCGAGCCGGCGCGGTCAACCCAGCCGGCCCCCGGCCGCCCCCAGTCGGCCCCCGGATGCCCCCAGCCGGCCCCCGGATGCGCCCAGCCGGGCCCGGTCGCCCCGGCCTGCCGGGCGCGGTCACGCCAGCGTGCCGGGCGCGGTCACGCCGGCCTGCCGGGCGAGGCCACCCGGCCTGCCGAGGCGCCGACGGGCTCGGTTCGGCCCGGCTCAGCCCGGCCACGTCCCCGTCATCCGCCGGGTGGCCGTGGCGCCCGCCCGGTCGACCGCGGCCTTGACGGCGGCGAAGATCGCGCCCTGCAGGGCGGCGGCGATCAGCACCTCCTTCCAGGTGCGGTCCTCGTCGGTGGCGTCCGGCGCGTCACCGGTGGCGTCCATCAGCTTCCACGCCTGCTTGAACAGCGTTCCGGCGATCAGGCCGCTGAGCGCGCCCATGGCCAGACCGACCGGCTTGTAGGCGACCTTCGATGCCTTCATCGGCTCACCTCACCCCTTCCCGTGACGGCGGACCCGCCACACCACCACCGCACCCGCGACGACCGTCGCGAGCAGCAGCGCCCGGTGGTCGCGTGCGGCCCTGGTGCCCTGGGCGGCCTTCTGCCGCACCGGCTCCGGCGCCTTCTCGTCCCACAGCCGCCCCGCCCGGGCGGCCTGGGCCGACGCCGTGTCGCGGACCGTGTCCGGCAGCTTGTCCTGGGCGCGGTGCGCGAGATCGGACGCCTTGGCCTTGACCTCATGGGCCCGGACCGCCGCCTCCTCCTTGACCTCGGCGGCCTTCCCCTTCACCCGGGCCTTGACGTCGGCCTGCGCCGCGAGCGCCTCGACGGTCCGCCCGAGCTCCGCCCGGGTCCGCTCGACCTGTTCGCGCAGCTCCTCGGCATTGGCGGTGGTCTGCTTGTCCTGCGCAGGACGGTTCATCGGTGCGCACTCTCCTTGATCCGGGCCACGTCGGCCTTGACGTTCTCGATGGTCTGTTCGGGAGCGAGCGGCGACGCCCGGCCGAACTCCTTCTTGCCGGTCAGTGCCATCACGGCGGCGATCACCCCGAGCACGGCGGTGACGACGAGGGCCGCCGCCCACACCGGCAGCACCAGAGCCAGGGCGGCGATCGCGGTGGCCACCAGGGCCTGGAGCATCAGGAACCCGACCACCCCGGCGCCACCGAACAGGCCGCCGCCCTTGCCGTAACGCCTGCCCTTCTCCTTCATCTCCGCCTGTGCCAGTCGGAGTTCCCCGCGCACCAGCTCGGTCAGCTGCTGCGAGGCCCGCTGCACCAGCTCGCTCACCGGCTCGTTCCCGGACCCCTTCGCGGGTGCGTGTACGGGTGCCCGTACGGCGCTCGCGGGTGTGCCCACGGGCGCCCGTCCAGGTGCGCCCGCCGGACCGCTCCCGGTTCCGCTCGGCGGCGCGTCCACCCGGCCCAGGCCCGTATCCCGGCCGACTCCGGTGACCTCCGCTCGTGTGCTCGACACGGCACTCACCTCCCGCCCGTCTCGATCCGTGCCGGCCGGGAGCAGGTCCCGGCCGTCTCTCAGCCCTCGACTACCCCGAACCGGCCCGCTCACGGCTCCCGGCACGCCCGCGGTTTTCGCCCCGCCCGTGACGTACGCGCGCGGACGGCGGGCCCACGCGCGCGTACGGGGGAGCGGCCGTAGGGGGACAACCTCGCGCCCAGGCGATCGAAACCCCGGACCGTGGGTACGGATGGGACGCCCCTTCCGCCCGCCCCTCGGCCCGCCCCAGCAGAGGAACACCCATGGACGACCTGTCTTCCCACCGCGACTCGGCGGACGTCATCGTCGTCGGCGCCGGCCCCGCCGGCTGCAGCGCCGCCTATCACCTGGCGCGGGAGGGCCGGGACGTCCTGCTCCTGGAGAAGGCCACGCTGCCCCGTGACAAGATCTGCGGCGACGGCCTCACCCCGCGGGCCGTGAAGGAGCTCGTCGACATGGGCGTCGACGTGACCGGGGACGCCTGGGTCAGGACGCGGGGCCTGCGCGCGCACGGTTCGGGCACGACGGTGGAGATGCCCTGGCCCGTCGTGGCGTCCTTCCCGGACTACGGGCTCGTCCGGGCCCGCTCGGACTTCGACCACCTGCTGGCCCGCAGGGCCGTCGCCGCCGGCGCGCGCCTGCTCCAGGGAACCCAGGTCACCGAGCCGGTCCTCGACCCGGCCACCGGGCGCGTCACCGGGGTGGTGGCACGGCGCGGCGACACCCCGTACACCTATTCGGCACCCCTGGTGGTCGCGGCCGACGGCGCCTCCAGCCGGCTCGCCGTCGCCCTCGGTATCGAGCAGCGCAGGGACCGGCCGATGGGCGTGGCGGTGCGCCGCTACTACACGGCGCCGCACCGCAACCGCGACCACCTGGAGGCATGGCTCGACCTGGAGACCCGAGACAGCCGCGGCAGGACGTACATGCCGTTCGGCTACGCGTGGATCTTCCCGGTCGGTGACGGCGCCTTCAACGTGGGGCTCGGCACCTTCCACATCGGACGCGGGCCCGAGGTCGACCACCGGCGGCTGTTCCGGGAGTGGACCGCCCGTCTCCCCTCGGCCTGGCACTTCGACGACGACCACGCCACCAGTCCGCTGCGCGGAGCGCCGCTGCCCGCCGGACTCACCCGGCGCCCCCAGTACACCCGCGGTCTGCTCCTGACCGGCGACGCCGGCGGAATGATCAACCCGCTGAGCGGGGAGGGCATCGACTACGCGATGGAGTCGGGCCGGCTGACCGCCGAGACCGTCACGCGGGCGCTGGCACGGCCCACCGCCCACGCGCGCGAGGAGGCCCTGCTCCGCTACCCGGAGGCCATCCGCGAGGCGTACGGGCGGTACTTCACCGTGGGGCGGCTCGTCGTGCACGCCCTGAACCACCCGCGGGTCATGAAGATCGTCGCCACCAGAAGCCTCCAGCGGCCCGTCCTGCGACGTTTCATGTTCAAACTCTGGTCCAACCTCACGGACCCGCACAGCCCGGACGCGCTCGACCGCGTCATCACCGCCCTCCAGCGGGCGGTCCCGGCGGCCTGAGCCTCCCCCCGGCCCGTTCGCGCCGCGCGCGGTTCGGCGGGTCGGGACGGGGCACCCGGATGGGTGCCTACGAGGGGAGGGCCGACATGCCCATGATCGGGTCCAAGGGGACCAGCGGCAGCAACGGGTCGAGAGGGTCGAGCGGGTCCGGCGGATCGAGCGGGACCGCCGGGCCGTCCGGGGCGACGGACACCGGCCGCGGCGCCGTACGGACGGCGGCCCGCGCGGGCTTCGTCGCGCGCGGTGTGCTCTACGTGCTGGTCGGAGCGCTTGCGGTACGGATCGGTCTGTCGGGCACGAGGACGAAGGAGCAGGCCGACCGGGGCGGGGCCCTGGCGGAGGTCGCCGCGACCCCGTTCGGAGCGGTCCTGCTGTGGGCGCTCGGCCTCGGTCTGGCCGGTATGGCGCTGTGGCGGCTCACGGAGGTCTTCCTCGGCGCCGCCGGCCCGCACGGCCACCGGGCGACCCGTCGTGCCGCCTCGGCCTTCCGAGCCGTCTTCTACGCGGTCGTGGCCTTCCTCGTGCTGACCTTCGCGGTGGGGGAGCGGGGCAGCGGCGCGGGCTCGACGGACCGGCAGAGCCAGGACGTCACCGGCCGTCTCCTGGGACTGCCGGGAGGGCAGTGGTGGGTCGGCGCGGTCGCCGCCGGAGTGCTGGTCGCGGGAGTGTGCGTCGCGGTCGCGGCACTGCGGCGGAAATTCCGCGAGCGGCTGACGTGGGGACGGATGTCACGGCTTCAGCGCCGCTTCATGAACGTGACCGGTGTCGCGGGCGGTGTCGGCCGGGGGCTGGTCTTCGGCGCGGTCGGCTACTTCGGTCTGAAGGCGGCGGTCACCTTCGACCCCGCCCAGGCCAAGGGCGTCGACGACGCGATCCGCTCCTTCGCGCAGACGCCGGCGGGGCCGTGGCTGCTGGTCGCCGTCGCCGTGGGACTCGCGCTGTTCGGGCTGTTCTCCTTCGGGCAGGCCAGGTGGCGCGAGATGTGACGAAGTCGGGGAGGGGCGGGGGCCGTCGTCCGGCCCCCGCCCCTCCCCGTTCTCGGCCCGCGCCGGTCCGTGAAGCCGACCGGCGCGGCAGACGCCTCCGGTCTCAGACCGTGCGGCGCCACGCGCCTGCGGGTCTCAGACCGCCCCGCGCCACGCGCCCGTCGCCTCGCCGCCGCGCTCCTCGATGAAGGTCTTGAACCGCTTCAGGTCCCCCGTGACCTTCCGCTTGACGAAGCCGAGCTTGTCACCGACCGTCTCGGTCAGGCCCTCGGGGTCGAAGTCCATCTGCAGCATGACCTTCGTGCGCGTGTCGTCCAGGCGGTGGAAGGTGACCACGCCGGCCTGACGGGCCTCGCCGTCGACCGTCGTCCAGGCCACCCGCTCGTCCGGGATCTGCTCGGTGACGACGGCGTCGAACTCCCGCCGCACCCCGCCGATCTCGGTCACCCAGTGCGTCAGCGTGTCCGTGCGCTGTTCGATGCGCTCCACACCGTCCATGAACCGCGGGAACGTCTCGAACTGCGTCCACTGGTCGTACGCGGCGCGGACCGGCACGTCGACCTCGACGGACTCCTCGACCTTCGACATGGGAACTCCCTTTCGCTCGTCGGGACCGCCCCGGGGAAGCCGGGAACGGTGTGTCACCCGTCCTCGCGTATCCCGTGCCGCCGGACTCACACCTCCCGTGGACCTCGGGCCGCGGATGAGGGCCGCCTTCGGGGGCATGAGTCGAACATGTCGAACATGGCAACGGATGGGACCTCCGGCCGTGGGCCGGGAGAAGAGAGACCGGGACGCCGCGAGACCTCAGCGGAACGGGCCGACCGGCGGTGGACGGAGATCGTCCAGGAGATACGGGTCGCACAGACCGGGGTGCAGATCCTGCTGGGATTCCTGCTCACCGTCGTCTTCACGCCGACCTTCCGGGGGCTCGGACAGACGGACAAGACGATCTACATCGTCACCGTCGTGCTCGGTTCCCTGGCCACCGGGGCCCTGATAGGGCCGGTGTCGCTGCACCGGATCGTGGCCGGACGGCGCATCAAGCCCCAGGCGGTCGTCTGGGCCGCCCGGCTCACCTTCGTCGGCCTCGTCCTCCTCCTCGCGACGCTGACCTCGGCACTCCTGCTCATCCTGCGCGTGGCCACCCACGACGGCTACGTCCCCTGGCTGGTGTCCGGTGTCCTCGCCTGGTACCTGATCTGCTGGTTCGCGCTGCCCGCCTGGGTACGCGTCCGGCACACCGGCAACGGCAACGGCAACGGCAACGGCAACGGCAACGACGACGACGGCGGCGAAGGCGACCGCGACCGCGACGGCGACAAGCAGTGACCGGTGACCGTGACCGGTGACCGGTAACCGGTCACGGTCACCGTCCGACCGGCCCCTCGGCGGGAAGCGCCCGTCAGGAGAACACCAGGCACGCCGCCGCAGGTACGCCCACCGCACCGGCCGGGCTCAGTCGCCCGTCGCGGGGGTCGACCGTGAACCAGGTGATGTCCCCGGACCACTCGTTGACCACGTACAGCAGGCGACCCGAGGCGTCCGTCACGAGATCGCGCGGCCAGTCGCCACCGCACGCCACGGCCCCCGCCACCCGGGGCCGGTCGGCGCCCTCCGCGAGGGACAGGGTGAGGATCCTGTTCGTGCCGCGCACCGCGGCCCACGCGAAGCGCCCGTCCGGCGCGACCAGGACCACCGACGGGTAGGCCCGCACGCCGGCCGGGACGTCGTCCCCGCCGACCGGTACCTCCGCCACCGGTTCGAGCCGGCCGGCGTCCGCGTCCCAGTGGCACACGGTCAGCTGCGGCATCAGCTCGTGCAGGACGTACACGACGCCCTCGTACGGGTGGAAGGCCAGGTGCCGCGGCCCGGATCCGGCCCGCAGCGCCGTCTCGGCGTGCAGGCGCGGCGCGCCGGAGTCCGGGTCGAGCGCGCACACCCTGACCGAGTCGGTGCCGAGGTCCACGCTGAGCAGCCAGCGGCCGCTGGGGTCGGGCAGCACCTGGTGGGCGTGCGGCCCGGTCTGCCGCTCGGGGTCGGGGCCCGAGCCCCGGTGCGGCAGCACGGCCGGCGGGCCCGCCGGCGAGCCGTCGGGGCGCAGGGCGAGGCTGCTGACGCTGCCCGCCCCGTAGTTGGCGGTCAGCAGCCGGCCGGCGGCCACGCTGAGGTGCGTCGGCCCCGCCCCGCCCACCTCGACGGGCTCCCCGAGCGGCGCGAGCCGCCCGTCGCCGGTGCGGAAGGCGGCCGCCCGTCCCGGGTCGGCGTCGCTCACGGCGTAGAGCACCCCGGTGTCCCGCGCGAGGGTCAGGCACGACGGGTTGACGAGGGAGTTCACCGTCGTGACGGGAGTGAGTGCCCCTTCGGCCGGGTCGACCGCCGCGACCGTGATGCCGTGGCCCCCGCCCGAGGTGAACGAGCCGATGTACGCCCACCGGCCCCCGCCGTCGCCCGACGCTGCCCGCTCCCCTCGCTCGGCTCCCACGGTCCGCGCCGCCCCCTCCGCCCGCTCGGCTCCCCCTGCTCGCTCGGCTCCCGCTGTCCCCTGCGCCCGCTCCGCCTGTCCTGCCTGCTCTGTTCGCTCAGCTCCGTTCATGGGTCACCCAACGAAGCGGCGCACCATCTGGTCACCGGCCGTTGGGCCGTTGGGAATCGCGTGGGAATCACCCGCCGCGGCCGGACCGCCGCACGGGGAGGCACGGGGAGGCACAGGGAGGCATGGAGAGGAGAGCTCGGGGCAGAAGGCGCCACGGAGGTCGATATACATGGTTCCCCTGATACTGGTTCTTCTGCTCGCGCTCATCCTCTTCGGAGCGGGTTTCGCCCTGAAGGCACTGTGGTGGATCGCCGCCATCGTGCTGGTGCTGTGGCTCCTCGGGTTCGTGGCCCGGCCACGGGGCGGGAGCGCGCGCTGGTACCGCTGGTGACGAACCGCTGACGCGGCACCGGTGGCGAGGTGCCATCGGCGCTCGGGGCCGTCCTGGAGATCCGGGGCGGCCCCTCGGCGTACGGAAGGAGCCGCTGGCAGACTGACCGTCGACGTGTCCGAAGGAGTGTCCCCGTGTCGATGATCCACCGCCTGCGCAGCGCGGTCCGCCGGACGTACCGGCGTGCCGTGGACCTCAGCCACCCGGCGCGCTCGCCGCTGGGCAGCGCCGTCGTCAACTGCGTGGTGTACGTGGACGGGGTGCGGCAGGAGGACTGCCGGTCGGCCGAGGAGGCGCTGCGGCGGGTGCGGCACGGGCGCGGCGGCGACGGTTTCGTGTGGATCGGTCTGCACGAGCCGGACGAGAAGGAGTTCGCCGGCCTCGCCGAACTGTTCGGCCTGCACCCGCTGGCGGTGGAGGACGCCGTCCACGCCCACCAGCGGCCGAAGCTGGAGCAGTACGACGACGTGCTGTTCTCCGTCTTCAAGACGGTCCGGTACGTGGAGCACGACGAACTCACCGCCAGCAGCGAAGTGGTGGACACCGGCGAGCTGATGGCCTTCACCGGGCCCGACTTCGTCATCACCGTCCGGCACGGCGGCCACGGCTCGCTCGGCCCGCTCCGCGAGGCCCTGGAGACGGCTCCGGAGCAGCTCGCCAAGGGGCCCTCGGCCGTCCTGCACGCCATAGCGGACCACGTCGTGGACGACTATCTGGCGGTCGCGGACGCCGTGCAGGACGACATCGAGGCCATCGAGACCGCCGTCTTCTCCGAGGCGACGGACCGCGGCGACGCCGGCCGCATCTACCAGCTCAAGCGCGAACTCCTCGAACTCAAGCGGGCCGTGACCCCGCTGGGCCGGCCGCTGCAGCGGCTCGCCGCCGAGCCGGTGCCGATCATCGCGCCCGAGATCCGCGCGTACTTCCGTGACGTGGTCGACCATCTGGCCCGGGTCACCGAGCAGATCGCGTCCTTCGACGCCCTGCTCGACTCGATCCTCCAGGCCCACCTCGCGCAGGTGACCGTGGCGCAGAACGAGGACATGCGCAAGATCACCGCCTGGGCCGCGATCGTCGCCGTCCCGACCATGGTGTGCGGCGTCTACGGCATGAACTTCGAGCACATGCCCGAGCTGCGCTGGACCTACGGCTATCCGCTGGTGATGGGCGTCATGGCCCTCGCCTGCTTCCTCATCCACCGCGGCTTCCGCCGCAACGGCTGGCTCTGACCGGGCCGGCGCCGGAGTGTGCGGCGCCCGGTGCCGGGTAGCCGCGAGCGTGACGCGTCCGTTCCCGCGAGGAAGGACCTCACCATGAACACGAGCGAGGGCGCTCCGCGCGTGGTCGTGGGCGTCGACGGCTCGCCCGAGTCGTACGGGGCGCTGCGGTGGGCCCTGCGGCACGCACGGCTCATCGGGGCGACCGTGGACGCGGTCGCGGCCTACGACGTCCCGGGGGCGATCGGCTGGTCCGCGTCGACCGTGGACGCCGAGCTCGACGGGAGGCAGGCCCGCCAGGACATGGCCGAGCAGCTCAGGTCCGCCCTCGCGGAAGGCGACGACGTACCGGTGGAGGAGCACGTGGTGCGGGGCCATCCGGCGCAGGTCCTGATCGAGGCGTCGAAGGGCGCCGAGCTGCTGGTCGTGGGCAGCCGCGGGCGCGGCGGCTTCGCCCGCCTGCTCCTCGGCTCCGTCAGCGGGCAGTGCGCCGCGCACGCCGCCTGCCCGGTCGTCATCGTCCGCCCGGAGGTGCTTCCGGAGGCCCGTACGGAGGCCCGAGCGGAGGCTCGCCCCGAGCCCCGCCCGGAAGACCGACCGCAGGCCCGCCCCGAGCCGCGCCCGGGGGACGCGCCCGACGGAGACGGTGACGGAGGCGGCTGACGGAGGCGGCTGACGAAGGCGGTGACGGAGGGGCTGACGGACCGCGGCGGCTAGCGGGCGTCGATCTCGGCGATCAGCGCCTCGACGCGGGTCCTGATCTCGTCGCGGATCGGGCGGACGGCCTCGACGCCCTTGCCCGCCGGGTCCTCCAGGGCCCAGTCGAGGTACTTCTTGCCGGGGAAGACCGGGCAGGCATCGCCGCAGCCCATGGTGATGACGTAGTCGGAGTCCTGGACGGCCTCGGTGGTGAGAACCTTCGGCCGCTGGTCGGCGATGTCGATGCCGAGCTCGGCCATCGCCGCCGCGGCGGAGGGGTTGACCCGGTCGCCCGGCAGCGAGCCGGCGGAGCGCACCTCGACGCGGTCCCCGGCCAGGTGCCGCAGGAAACCGGCCGCCATCTGCGAGCGGCCGGCGTTGTGGACGCAGACGAAGAGGACGGAGGCGGGCGGCGGAGGCGTGGCGGTCATCGGTCTTCCTGGCTTCCTGGTGGGGACGGCACCCTGTACGGCCTCGGGGCGGCACGGGCTCGTATCAGCGTTCGATGATGTGAAAGTATCAGTCCATGATGACGTCAGTCGACACTGAACTGATCCGCGTGCTCGCCGACCCGCTGAGGCTCCGGATCGTCAGCCTGCTCGCCCGCGAGACGCTGTGCACCACCCACCTCGTGGAGGAGACCGGTGCCCGGCAGACCAATCTCTCCAACCACCTGAGAGTGCTGCGCGAGGCCGGCGTCGTGGAGACGGAGCCCTGCGGGCGCTTCACCTACTACCGGCTCCGGCCGGACGTCATCGAGGCCCTGGCCGGACAGTTCGCCGCCCTGGCCGCCACCGCCCGTGCCTCCGCCGACACGAAGAGAGCCTGTCCGTGACCGCCCCCGAAGCCGCCGCCCTCGCTCCCGGCGACGCCCCGGCCCTGCCGGACTCCGCCCTGCCCGGCTCCCCTCCGGCCGACTCCGCCCCGCCCGGCACCCCGCTCCGTACGCCGCTCACCGCGCGTGCCGCCGCCGAGTTCGTCGGTACCGCCGCCCTGGTGGCGGTCGTCGTGGGCTCCGGCATCCAGGCCACCCGGCTCACCGACGACGTGGCCCTGCAACTGCTCGCCAACTCCCTGGCCACCGTCTTCGGGCTCGGCGTCCTGATCGCCCTGCTCGGACCGGTCTCCGGCGCGCACTTCAACCCGGTGGTCAGCGCGGCGGAGTGGTGGACGACCCGGCGCGAGGGCGGCGACGGGACGACCGGGGTGACCGGGCGCGAGCTCGCCGCGTACCTCCCCGCTCAGGCCGTGGGCGCGATCGTGGGCGCGGTGCTCGCGGACGCGATGTTCGGCGAGCCGCTGGTGACGTGGTCCACGCACGACCGCTCGGCGGGGAACCTGCTGCTCGGCGAGGTCGTGGCGACGGCCGGCCTGATCCTGCTGATCTTCGGGCTCGCCCGTACGGACCGCCTCCGCTTCGCGCCCGTCGCCGTGGCCTCGTACATCGGCGCCGCCTACTGGTTCACGTCCTCCACCTCGTTCGCGAACCCGGCGGTGACGGCAGGGCGTGCCTTCACCGACACCTTCGCCGGCATCGCCCCGGCCTCCGTCCCGGGCTTCGTCGGTGCGCAGCTGCTCGGCGCGGTCGTCGGCCTGGGGCTGGTCGCCGCCGTCTTCGCGCGGCCGAAGGCGTGACGTTCAGGCCGCCCCGGCGGCCTGGGTGAGGAGCCGGCCCATGGCGGCGAGCACGGCCGGTTCGACGCGGTAGTAGACCCAGGTGCCGCGCCGCTCGGAGGAGAGCAGTCCGGCTTCCTTCAGCTTCTTGAGGTGGTGGGAGACGGTCGGCTGGGAGACGCCGACGTCGGAGATGTCGCACACGCACGCCTCGCCGCCCGCGTGGGAGGCGACGGCGGAGAAGAGCCGCAGCCGTACGGGGTCGCCCAGCGCCTTGAACATGACGGCGGTCCGCTCGGCCTCCTCGGCCGTGAGGGGGCGCTCGGCGAGCGGCGGGCAGCAGGGCTCGACGGTGGCGGGCTCGAGCAGCGGCAGGGCCTTCGCGTTCGACATGCATCTATGTTGACACATATCGAAACAGTGCGCCCGGCCGACCATTGATTCGATTGATGTCTATGTTGACGGCTGTCGAACCAGGTGCCATGCTGAGGCCGTCAGGAAATCGACAGACATCGATACAGGTAGGGGAATCGCCATGACCACCGCCACCGCCACCGGCGCCCTCGGACAGCTGCCCGTCGTGGTCATCGGCGCCGGGCCCACGGGCCTGGCCGCCGCCGCCCACCTCGTCGACCGGGGCCTGGAGCCGCTGGTCCTCGAAGCGGGGGAGCGGGCGGGTGCGGCGGTCCGCGCGTGGGGGCACGTGCGGCTGTTCTCCCGGTGGGGCGAGGTCACCGACCCGGCGGCCGAGAAGCTCCTCGCGCCCACCGGCTGGGTGAAGCCGGACGTGACGACCTACCCGACCGGCGGCGACTGGGCCGAGCGGTACCTCCAGCCGCTCGCCGACGCCCTCGGCGCGCGCGTCCGCCTCGGCGCCCGCGTCACCGGAGTCTCGCGCGCGGGCCGTGACCGGATCGTCGACGCCGACCGCGAGAACCAGCCCTTCACCGTCCACGTCTCGTACGCCGACGGACGAGAGGAGCGCGTCCTCGCCCGCGCCGTCATCGACGCCTCCGGCACCTGGTCCCGCCCCGGCCCCGCCGGCGGCGACGGCCTGCCCGCCCTCGGCGAGCGCGCCGCCGCCGACCACGTCTCCTACCGCGTCCCCGACCTCACCGACCCCGCCGTACGCGCCCGCCACGCCGGCCGGCGCACCGCCGTCATCGGCTCCGGCGCCTCCGCCTTCACCGCGCTCGCCGCCCTGGCGGACCTGGCCACGTCCGAGGGCGGCGCGGGGACGAAGGCGGTCTGGATCCTGCGCCGCGGCATCTCCGGCGCCACCTTCGGCGGCGGCACCGCCGACCAGCTCCCCGCCCGCGGGGCCCTCGGCCTCGCCGCCAAGGCCGCCGTCGACCAGGGCCACGCCGACGCCGTCACCGGCTTCCGTACGCGGGCGATCGAACGCGACGGCGACCGGCTGGTCCTCGTGGCGGAGGACGGCCGTCGCCTCGACCCGGTCGACGAGGTCGTCGTCCTGACCGGCTTCCGCCCCGACCTGTCCTTCCTCGACGAGCTCCGCCTCGGCCTCGACGAGCGCCTCCAGGCCCCCCTCGCCCTCGCCCCGCTCATCGACCCCAACCAGCACTCCTGCGGCACCGTCTACCCGCACGGAGTCAAGGAGCTGACCCACCCGGAGCCGGGGGTCTACCTCGTCGGCATGAAGTCCTACGGACGTGCCCCGACCTTCCTCGCCCTCACCGGCTACGAGCAGGTCCGCTCCGTGGTCGCCGCGATCGCCGGCGACCACGCGTCGGCCGAGCGGGTCGAGCTCGTCCTGCCCGAGACCGGGGTCTGCGGCGGCTCCGGACTCTTCGACCAGCCGGCCGCCGCCGACGAGGACCGGGCCGAGGAGTCCGCCGGGGGCGGCTGCTGCACCCCGGCCCCGGCCCTCATCCAGCTCGGCGCGACCGGCCCCGCGCCCTCCTGCGGCTGACCGGATCCGGCCGAGGGCCGGCGCCCGTACGGTCCGGCGCTCCGTACGGGCGCTCCCCGAGGTCCGGCGTTCCCCGAGGTCCGGCGTTTCCGTACGGCACGGCACCCCGTACGGGCCCCCACTCCGTACGGGCCCGCACTCCATACGGGCGGCGACGGCCTCGTATCGCGTGTCGTGGCGCTGTACACAACCCGCGGAAACGTATCTGTGCATCCATGACCAACGACATGGGACATCCGCTGAACGTACGACTGCGCGAGCGCTTCGGCGACGAGGCCGACTGGCCGGAGGTGACCGGTCTGATCGCGCCCTACCTCCGTATCGTCATCGACGCGCTGGGGCCGGGGGACGCCGTCACGTTCCTGACGGCGGTGCGCCACGCGCTGGACGAGGAGGAGTCCCGGGCAGGAACGATTCACCTCGGCTTCGGCGCTCACCTCTGGGCCCGGCTCGAAGCCGCCTCCTGGGGGAACTCCCTGGCCAAGACCTCGGCCTGGGAAGCCGCCCTCACCATGCACCGCCTCGCCGTGCTCGCCCCCGAACCGGGCCTCGGCGCCCACGTCGACGCAGCCCTGCGGGCCTGCCTCAGCCTGCGCGTTCCGGCCGCCGGCTGACGGCGGGACAGGGGCGAGGCGGGGGCGGGACGACGGCGAGGCGGCGGCGAGGCAGAGGCGGGGCCGGGCCGTCGCACGGCCGCCGGCCGCCACCGCTTGGCCGGAAAAAACGCTTGGACCGCGCGTGCGGCCGTGCGGGACACTCCCCGTTCTGACCTGAAGGCCCGACAAGACAGGGTTGGAATGGGAACGCCCGAATCACACGGAAGTTCGCCGGGCAAAGGCCCGGTCCTCCTCGCACTTCGCTACTACGGCCGGGAGCTGGCCCGCCTCCGGTGGCTGACCGCACCCGCGATGCTGCTCCCGGCGCTCGGCAACATCGGCATCGCCTACATCGCGCCGCTGCTCGTCGCGAAACTCGTCGGACGCATCTCCGGCGACGGCGACCGCGCAGGCGCCACCGGGCTCGACGCGATGCTGCCGTACGTCCTCGCCTTCGCCGGAGTCTGGCTGCTCTCCGAAGCGCTGTGGCGCGTCGGACTGCACTGCCTCAACCGGCTCGACGCCCACGGCATCGAGCACCTGTACATCCTCGGCATGGACGAACTCTTCGCCAAGGACGCCGCGTTCTTCCACGACAACTTCGCCGGATCGCTGACCAAACGCGTCCTCAGCTTCGCCTCGCGCTTCGAGGAGTTCGTCGACACCCTCACCTTCAACGTCATGGGCAGCTTCGTGCCCCTCGCCTTCGCGTCGGTGGTCCTGTGGACGTACGAACCGCTGCTCGTCGTCGGCCTCCTGGTGATGATCGTGCTCACGGCCGTGTGTGTGACGCCGCTCATCCGCCGCCGCCAACGGCTCGTCGCCGAACGGGAGGAGGCCATCGCCCGGGTGTCGGGGCACGTCGCCGACAGCCTGATGAACATGGACACGGTCCGGGCCTTCGCCGCCGAGGAGCGCGAGGCGGCCGAGCACCGTTCCCGCGTCGCCGAGTCCCGGCGGCTCACCCTGCGCTCGTGGGACTACGGGAACCTCCGCATCGACACGCTGGTCGCGCCCATGTCCGTACTGACCAACGTCCTCGGCCTGGTCGTCGCCCTGTCCCTCGGCGCCGGACAGCACGGCGTGGAGGCCGTCATCGTGGCCTTCACGTACTACTCCAACGCCACCCGCATCATGTTCGAGTTCAACCAGATCTACCG
Source organism: Streptomyces sp. NPDC126499 (assembly GCF_040302485.1). Taxonomy (NCBI): domain Bacteria; kingdom Bacillati; phylum Actinomycetota; class Actinomycetes; order Kitasatosporales; family Streptomycetaceae; genus Streptomyces; species Streptomyces sp. NPDC126499. The sequence goes on from NZ_JBEOUO010000029.1 coordinate 63,408, forward strand.
CCGGCTGGAGAGCTCGATGACGGAGGCCGCGCAGTTCACCGAACTCCTGCTCACCCCGCCGACCGTCGTCGACCCCGAGACGCCCGAGCCGCTGCGCTCGCCCCGCGCGGCCGACGTGCGCTTCGAGCGGGTGACCTTCGCCCACGGCGGCGGCAAGCCGCTCTTCGAGGGCCTCGACCTCGACGTGCCCAGCGGCACCAAGATCGGCCTCGTCGGCCGGTCCGGCGGCGGCAAGACCACCCTCACCCGGCTGCTCCTGCGCATGACCGACGTGGACGCCGGCCGGATCCTGATCGGCGGCCAGGACATCAGCAGGATGTCCCAGGCCGACCTGCGGGGCCTGATCGCGTACGTGCCGCAGGAACCGGCGATGTTCCACCGCACGCTGCGGGAGAACATCGCCTTCGCCCGGCCCGACGCCACCGAGGCCGAGATCCGCCGCGCGGCCGAGGCGGCCCACGTCACCGAGTTCGCCGACACCCTGCCGGACGGCTTCGACACCATGGTCGGCGAGCGCGGCGTGAAACTCTCCGGCGGCCAGCGCCAGCGCGTCGCCCTCGCCCGCGCGATCCTCCGCGACGCCCCGATCCTGCTGCTCGACGAGGCCACCAGCGCCCTCGACTCCGAGAGTGAGATCCTCGTCCAGGACGCCCTGTGGCGGCTCATGGAGGGACGGACGGCACTCGTCGTGGCACACCGCCTGAGCACCGTCGCCGGCATGGACCAGCTGGTCGTCCTCGACCGGGGACACGTCGTCGAACAGGGCACCCACCAGGAACTGCTGCTCGCCGACGGGCCGTACGCCAAGCTGTGGCAGCACCAGTCGGGCGGCTTCCTCGACGACAGCCCGGCCGCGGCCGCGGTCGAGGCGCTCTGAACGAAAAGGAGTCACAAGGAGTCACATGGAAGCCATGCTCATATCGGCGGTACGGGCCGGGGACACCGACGCCGTGGAACACCTGCTCCTGGCGGGCGCCGACCCTGACGAGCGCGACGGAGCCGGAACACCGGTCCTCTGCCTGGCGATCGAGAGCCACGCCGCACCCGCCGCCCGGCTCCTCGTCGAGCACGGCGCCGACCCCGAGCGGCACGGACCGGACGGCGTACGGCCCTTGCGCAAGGCGGTCGACTCCGGCTCCCCGGCCCTCGTCGAGGCCGTGCTGAGCCGCGCTGACGGGGGGACGCCCGGCGAGGCCGAGCTGCGCGAGGCACGCGACCTCGCACGGCACTGGTACGAGACGGGGACCGAAGCGGAGCTGCGGCGCCGCACGGGGGCGCACGGCCCGGTGGCCCGGACCCGCGTCCAGGACGGCGAGTTCGACGTCGTCGACGAACTCGCCCTCGGCGGCGCGACCGTACGCGACGGGCACCCGGCGATCCTCACCGACCTGGACACCAGGCTCGGCACCGTCATCCCCTTCGACGAGCTGAGGGAACGCGCGCTGAGCCGCCCCGACCAGGAGCACGCCGCCTGGTCCGCGTCCACGATGCTCCTCGCCCACCGCCGCGACCAGGCGACCTGGCGGGCGGCCAAGGCGCTGCGCACGCACCCCGACCCCGCGCACCGGCTCTTCGGCGCCGAGGTGCTGCGGCTGACGCACCTCTTCGACGACCGGGACGAGGACCCCTTCGCGGCCCCCGCCCTGCGGCTGTTCACGGACTGGGCGGCCGTCGAGAAGGACCCCGTCGTGCTCGCCGAGGTGCTCGTCGGCCTGTCCGAGCAGCCGGGCCCGCACGTCGACGCGGCCCTCCTGCCGCACGCCGGGCACGACGACGCCCGCGTACGCCACGCGGTGGCCGCCGGCTTCGACGGTCACGCCCCGGCCTTCGCCCCCGCCGTCCGCGACACGCTGCTCGCCCTGATGACCGACCCGGATCCGGACGTCCGCCGCCGCGCCTGCAACACCGTCGCCTCCGGCAAGGACCGCGCCCCCGCCCTCGCCGACGCCATGGCCGCGCTCCTGGACGACCCGGACCGCCGGGTCCGCGTCGCCGCCGTGCACGGACTCGCCCGCCACGACGACGAACGCTGCGTCGAAGGCGACCGGCGCCTCCCGCCGGCCCCGCCCGGCACGCCGTACGAGTACGACCTCGACGAGGTCTGGCGCTACGAGATGCGCCGCGACGGCCGCCGCTAGGGAGCCCCGACTCCCGTCAGGGAGCTCCGACTGCCCTCAGGGGTGGGAGAACACGCACGCCATGCGGGTACCCGGGTTGCTGCTCATGCCGACGATCGCACCGCCGTCGGCGCGGTTCGCGCGGGCGTGCGCCCCCGCGTACCCGCCGGAGGTGAGGAAGACGCCCACCGCCGCGATCCACGCGTCGGCCGTGCCCCGGGCCGGATCGTGGACCGGCTCCGGGCGGGGCACCACCCGCTCCTGCGCCAGATAGCCCCGCCCGACCGCGACCGTCAGGGCCTCGCGCCACTCGGCGTCCGTGCACTCCCAGCCGACATAGGTGTCCAGACCGCCGTAGCCCGCACCCGGCTTGAGGATCAGCCGCTCCCGCCGCTCCCGGCACTCGTCGAGCAACGCCGCCGGGGCGGAGGGCCGCAGCGTCCGGCTCCACGGCAGCACCCGGTCCACCAGGGCCCGCTCCGCTGTGTCGAAGGCCCCGGTCACGGGCGGATCCGACAGCAGGGCGAGCGCGTTCTTGTGCGCGTACAGGCCGCTCTCCAGCGAGGTGAACAGCACCGTACGGCCCGCCTCGTGGGCCCGGAACAGCTCCTGTGCCACCTCGGGTCCCGCCGGGTCGTCGAGCAGCTGGCTCGCGCCGAAGTTCCGCAGCACCAGGTCGAGCGGGGCACCGTCCAGGGTCAGCTTGCCGTCCGGCCGGGCCCGGAGCTCGCCCACCTCACCGATCCGCACGTCGAGGCCCTGCGCGGCCAACGCCTCCTGGAAGGCGCGCATCAGCCTCCCGTACGCGGCCACCGCGCCGTTGCCCTCGACGAGCCCCACGACCGGCTCCGCCCCGCCCCCCGCGAGCGCGGGCCGGGCCCGCTCGCGCAGGTCCGCCGCGAGCCGCGCCGCCGTGTCCACATGATGGAGCCCGTGCTCGGCGGCGAACGCCTTGAACTCCCCGACCCCGAGCAGCGCCTCGTTGCAGACCGCCATGTCCATGCCTCCGACCTCGCTGCCGAGGTTGAACTCCAGGAGCCGGTAACCGGTCCCGTCGTGGTACGCGTCGGCGCGCCCCAGCTTCGCCGGGCGCCCCTCGCCGGTTTGCAGCAGCAGTTCCGCGTGCCGCGGCGAGAGACCCAGCTCCGCCGCGTACCGTGCCCGGTCGCCGTCGAAGAGCCGGTCCGGCAACGAGACAAGGAGATCGAACAGCCCCTCCAGGTCCCGCGCGAACCGCGTCATCTCCTCCGCCCGCACGAACCACGGCCGGGGCAGCAGATGACGGCGCCATGCCTCCTCGAAGGCCGGCGGCAGCCCGGCGCGCGCGACCGCGTCCCGCAGTCCCTCGTTCCCGTCCAGGCACTCGTCCACATAGGTGCGGCTCAGCTCTGTCATGCGTTCCAGTCGACCACGACCGCCGCCCGCGGAACAGGCCCCGGCGCGGGCGGGCGGCTTGTCGGTGGCGGATGGCAGACTCGTCCGCATGGTGTACGAACTCCTCGCCGCGGCCGGTGTGCTCGCCCTGCTCACCATGGTGCCGGGACCGGACATGGCGGTCGTGACGCGCCGGGCCGTCGCCGCCGGGCGGAGCGACGGGCTGCGGACCGTCGCCGGCATCACCACCGGGCTGCTCGTCTGGGGCGTGCTGTCCGTGGCGGGCCTCGCCGCCGTTCTCGCCGCGTCCGCGACCGCGTACACCGTGGTCAAGCTGGCCGGCGCGGCCTACCTCGTCCTCCTCGGGGCGCAGGCCCTGCTCGCCGCCCGCCGGGGACGTCACGACCGGGCGGCGGCGCGTGTGGACATACCCCCGCCCTCCGGGCACCCCTGGCGCACGGGCCTCGTCGGCAACCTCCTCAACCCGAAGATCGCCGTCTTCTACACCGGCCTGCTGCCGACCCTCGCGCCGCACGGCCTCTCCCCGCACACCGGGATGTCCCTCCTGGTCCTCGTCCACGCGGCGCTCACGGTGGGCTGGCTCGGCGGCTACGTCCTGCTGCTGGCCAGGGCCCGCGCGTTCTTCGCGCGGGCCGCCGTCCGGAGGGCCATGGAGCGGATCACCGGCGTCGTCCTGATCGGCTTCGGGGTGAGGGTCGCCACGGCCCAGGCCTGACGACCGCCACCCCGGACGTCCTACGACCCCCACGCCTCGAACTCGTAGATCCGGGCCGCCGGATCCGAGGTCTGGGTCGGCGTCGTGACGACCAGCCGGACATGGCGGGCCGTCACGGAGACCGGGTGGGAGGTGGTCGCCGCCGTGTTGCCGGTGACGGTCGCGACCGTGGTCCACGGCGCGCTCGCGCTGTCACGGACCTCCAGGCGGAAGTCCCGGGTGTTCCAGCTCGCGCTCTCCCCGCCCGCCGCCGCGTGCTTCACCACGAAGCGGTTCAGGGTCCTGGCCGCGTCGAGGTCCACCTCAAGCCACTTGGCGGAGGTCGTCGTGCACCACTTGTCGGCGTTGCCGCCGGAGACGGAGCCGTTGACCGCCTTGGCCGGCGTCTCCGAGGCGTTGCACTGCCCCGAGGCCGTCGCCGGCCGGTTCAGCGCGAGATTGGCCTCGGCCGTCGCCGACCAGGTGACCGTGGTGCTCGCGGCGGGGGAGCGGCCGAACTCGGTGGAGACCGCCTCCACGTCCAGCGTCGTCGACGTCTCCGTGCCGGCCCGCTCCAGCTTCGGCACGAAGTAGCTGTCGTTGGGGGTGGCGCCCAGGAAGGTGCGGGAGCCGTCCGCGTTGCGGCGGTACACCTCGTAGTGGTGCACCGCGCCCGAGCCCGGCCCCTGCGCCGAGGCCGTCCAGGCCATCCGCAGCGACTTGGTGCCCGCGCCGGTGTCGGTGGTGCCGAGGACGGCCGGCGCGGTCGGCGCCGCCGGGGCGTCCACCGCGCCGTCGTACAGCGCGATCTGGCCGACCCTGATGTCGTACGCGGGCGCCGTGCCGGTGGTCTGCAGGCCGATCTGGGCCACCGTGCGCCCGGCGTACGCGGACAGGTCGAGGGTCTTGCGTTCCCAGCCGGCCGTCGTGGTGGAGCCGAGGTCCAGGGTGGTGAAGGCGGTCGGCGCGTCGGTGAAGGAGACGGCCGCCTTGAGGCGGGTCGGCCCGGCGGCCGGGGTCTTCACCACCACGGAGAGCCTCGTGTCGGCGGCCACGGGCAGCCGCGTCTGGTAGAGCCGTACGGTGTTGACGGCGTCCAGGGTGCCCGTGAGGCGGAGCGCCGAGCCGCCCTCGTAGGCGTCGGTGAAGTCGATCGACGGCTTGAGCTTCGTCCCGGCGGACTGCACCACCCAGCGGTAGGTGGGCGGCACGTCCTGGAGGGACAGGTTGTTCCAGCCGGTGGAGGACACGCGGACACCGGCGGAGTGGTGGAAGTCGCCCTGGCCGGCGTTGAAGGAGGTGACGAAGGGCTTGGTCGTGACGGGGGAGGACTCGGCGACGTAGTGCGCGAGGCCCTTCCAGGCGGAGGTCGTCGTGGTGTTCGACGGGTCGCCGTTGGCGCCGTCCCAGTAACGGGCCTCGCGGGCGTAGGAGTCGGCCCGGTCGGTCGAGGAGTTGTGGGTCCACTCGGGGCGGTAGATGCCGAGCGAGGTGGTGTGCGGCTGCCCGGCCGGGAAGACCGCGCTCCACGGGACGCCGGTGTTGTAGCCGTTCGCCTCGGTGTCGATGCCCGCGAACAGCTCGTACTCGCTGCGGCCCAGGTCGCGGGCGAGGGTCCGGGAGGAGTTCAGGTCGGTCGCGTCCCAGCCGAAGTCGAGGAACATCGAGTCGCTGGTGCGCTGCGAACCCTCCTGGAGGAAGGCGTCGTTGGCGCTGGTGAGCGCGTCCTGCCAGGTCACCGAGCCGGACTCGGTCATCGCGTCGTACCACATGAACTCGACCGGCCCGAGGGAGCGGGCGTAGCGCATGGCGTTGCGCATCTCGGTCGCGAGGGCGGCGTCGCCGCCGGCCGTCTCCTGGTTCACGAACCAGCCGTCGAAGCCGTAGTGCCGGGCGACCTGGGCGAGCTTGTCGGCGACGGGGTAGCGGGTGCCGGACTTCTGGACGAAGTCGCGGACCCACTGGATCTGGCCGCCGTAGGCGGTGGGCGGGAAGAAGACCGTGCCGTACACCTTGACGCCGTTGCGGTGGGCGGCGTCGATCACGGTCGGGTTCGGCGCCAGGATCAGCCCCTCACCGGCCGAACCGCCCCAGAAGACCAGCTTGTCGACGTACTGCCAGTGCCCGAAGGCGTAGTAACGCGGGTCGAGCGAACCCTGGGAGGGATTGTTCGAGGTCGGCGCGAAGGACACCAGTGCGGCGACCTCGCCCTCGCCAGCGCGTGCGTTCGGGTTCGCCTTCAGGGCGGGATCGGACACACGGGGCGCCAGTGGCACGCGGGAGCGGTTGAAGCGTGCGTCGGGATCGGTGGCCGGATCCCAGTTGAGGATCGAGTTCGGGTACCAGTACGAGGCGTAGGGTTGGTTGCCGGATGCCGTGACAACGTTGTCGGAGGAGGGTGACGATGCCGATGTCGTCGTCGGCGAGGCCGACGCGGAGGCGCTCGGCAGGGCGACGAGACCGAGTGTCGCCGCGGACAGCGCGGCGGCCAGCAGGAGATGCAGGGGTCTTCTCATCGGAGCTCCGGTCCAGCGGGAGGGGGGGGAAGGGGCTGGTGGTGCCGGTGGCGCGATGTGCGAGGTGGTCCGGTTGCGAAAGCTAAAGGGCTTTAGCGAGCCGAGTCAAGGTGCGGTACGCGCCCCGTCGTCCGCGGGTGCCGCCGTGCTCTCCCGGACCGTGAGGCGCGGAGTCGGGTTGCGGACGTCGTGGGCCGAGGACGGGTCGTCGACCAGGGCGAGCAGGGCCGTCGCGACCTGCTCGCCGAGGGCGAAGGTGTCCCGGGAGAGCGCGGTGAGCGAGGGATGGACGATCCGGGCGAGGGCGGAGTCGTCGAAGGAGACGATCGACAGCTCGCCGGGGACCGGCACGCCCATCTCCGACGCGACCCCGAGCCCCGCCACCGCCATCACGTCGCTGTCGTACACGATCGCCGTCGGCCGCAGCCGCCTCGGGCGGGCGAGCAGCGCGCGGGTGGCCGCGGCGCCCTCCGCGTCGCTGAAGTCGGTCGGTACGGAGACGGCCTCGGTCAGTCCGAGCCGCCGCGCCGCGTCCCGTACGGCCCGGACCCGGCGCCGGGTGTGCTGGAAGGACGGCAGGCCGGCGAGGTGGGCGATCCGGTGGTGACCGAGGGCGGCCAGATACTCGACGATCGACGTCATCGCCTCCCGGTCGTCGGCCCACACGGCGGGCAGCCGGCCGTGCCGGCCGGGGCCGCCGAGGACCACGGTCGGGGTGCCGAGCTCCTCCAGGACCGGGATCCGCGGGTCGCGCACCTGGAGGTCGACCAGTACAAAGCCGTCCACCCGGTGCTCGGAGGTCCACCGGCGGTAGACCTCGATCTCGGCGGTGGTGTCCTCGACGACGAGCAGCTGGAGCGCCGTGCCGCGGGTGGAGAGCGCGGCCTGGAGGCCGGAGAGCAGCTGGCCGAAGAAGGGTTCGAGACCGATCGTGCGGGCGGGCCGGGCCAGCACGAGCCCGACCGCCCCGGCGCGGGCACCCCCGAGGGCGCGGGCGGCGCTGTGCGGCCGCCAGTTCATGCGTTCCGCGACCCGCAGGATCCGGTCACGGGTCGCCTCGCTGACCCCCGGGCGGCCGTTGAGCGCGAAGGAGACGGCCCCCTTGGAGACCCCCGCCTCCCTGGCGATGTCGGCGATGGTCGGTCTCGCCATCGGACGCCCCCTCGTCTCGCGCGTTTCCGCACGCTCTCTTGACACCGGAGTTTAGCCGGGAGCATAGTCCCGCATCGCTAGACCGGTTTAGTCAAGCATGGACGGGCACCACCCGGGAGCCTGTGACCCGGGAGCCTGTGCCCCGGGAGCTCGTGACCCGGAAGCACGACGACGGGCACGGCCCGAGCAAGGTCCCGGCAAGGTCCCAGCACGTCCCGAGCAAGCCAGAGCAAGGGAGACACCCTCGTGCGACACATTCGAAGGAGCCGGTGGGCGCGGTGGACGGCCGTCGCCGTCGCGGCCGTGACCCTCGCCGGCTGCGGTCTCGGCGGCGCCGAGGACTCCGGCGCTCCCGGCCCGGTGACCACCGGCGGCGAGGTGAAGGGCAAGGTCTCGCTCCAGACCTGGGCCCTCAAGCCGAAGTTCAGCGCCTACATGGAGGGCGTGATCTCCGGCTTCGAGAAGAAGTACCCGGGCGTCGAGGTCGAGTGGCTCGACCAGCCCGGCGAGGGCTATTCGGACAAGGTCCTCAGCCAGTCCGCCGGCGGCACCCTGCCCGACGTCGTCAACCTGCCCCCCGACTTCGCCCTGCCGCTGGTGAAGCAGAACCTGCTGCTCGACGTCGGCAAGGCCGACCCCGCCGTGACCGCCGACTACGTCAAGGGCGGCCTCGACGCGTACCGCTTCCCCGGCCACGACGGCACCTACGGCTACCCCTGGTACCTCAACACCGACGTCAACTACTGGAACGGCGAGCTCCTCACCAGGTACGGCCTCGACCCGAAGAAGCCCCCGGCCTCGCTCGACGAGCTCGTCTCCGCCGCCCGTACCGTCAAGGCGAAGTCCGGCGGCCAGACGTATCTGATGAGCCGCAAGCCCAACCTCATGGACCTCGCCAACGCCGGCGTGCCGATCCTCTCCGGCGACGGGAGGACCTTCACCTTCAACACCCCCAAGGCCGCCGAAGTCCTCGACACCTACCGCGCCGCCTTCACCGAGGGCCTGCTGCCCAAGGACGTCCTCACCGAGACCTACGCGGGCAACGCCAAGCTCTTCAGCTCCGGCACCGCCGCCTGGACCACCGCCGGCGCCAACTACATCACCAGCCTCGCCACGGACAACCCGACCCTCGCCCCCAAGGTGGTCTCCTCTCCGGCCATGGGCACCCCGCCGCTGTACGTCCAGGGCCTCTCCGTCCCGAGGAGCACCAAGAACCCGACCGCCGCCCTCGCGCTCGCCCGCTGGGTCACCAGCGCCGAGAACCAGGCCGCGTTCGCCCGCGAGACCAGCATCTTCCCCTCCACCACGGCCTCCGCCGCCGACCCGTTCTTCAGCCGGAGCGACGGCAGCAACGCCGGCGACGCCAAGGTCACCGCCTTCCGGTCCCTCGCCTCCGCCCGCGTCCTCGAACCCGTCCAGGCGAACGACGCGATCAAGACGGTGATCAACCAGCAGATCGCCCTCGCCATCAGCGGCCGCACCGGCTCCAAGGAGGCCCTGGACACGGCGGTCGCCCGGGCCAACCAGCTCCTGAAGGACTGAGGTCGATGACCCACCGGCGTTGGTTCACCCCCTGGCTGCTCGCCGGTCCCGCCCTCGTCTGGCTGGCCGTCTTCAACCTGTGGCCCGCGATCAACACGGTGATCCTGTCCTTCACCAACGCCAAACCGCTCGGCGGAGGACACTTCACCGGCCTGGACAACTACCACCGTGCCCTCGACGACGACCAGCTGACCGACGCCCTGCTCAACAGCGTGATCTATCTGCTGGTCTGCCTGCCCCTGCTCACCCTGCTGCCCCTGCTGCTCGCGCTCCTCGTGGAGAAGAAGCTCCCCGGCATCACCTTCTTCCGCACCGCGTTCTACACCCCGGTCGTCGCCTCCGCCGTCGTCGTCGGCATCATCTGGGGCTGGGTGCTCGACGACCGGGGCCTGATCAACGGCCTGCTGCACCAGCTCGGCCTCGCCGACCACCCGGTCTCCTTCCTCACCGACCGCTGGCTGCTGCTGTTCAGCGCCATCGCCCTCACCGTGTGGAAGGGGCTCGGCTACTACATGGTCATCTACCTGTCCGCGCTCGGGAACGTCGGCCGCGAGCTCCACGAGGCCGCCGCCGTCGACGGCGCCTCCGCCGTCCGCCGGTTCTGGCACGTCACCCTGCCCGGAGTGCGCCCCGCGATGCTCCTGATCTCCGTCCTGATCTCCGTCTCCGCGCTGCGGATCTTCTCCGAGCTGTACGTGCTGTCCCACGGCACCGGCGGACCCGGCGGGCGCGACATGTCGGTGGTCATGCTCATCCAGATGTACAGCCGCGGCTTCACCGGGCACATCGGCTACGCCTCCGCCCTCAGCGTGCTGCTGTTCCTGCTCACCGTCGGACCGATGCTCCTGCTGGCCCGGCTCAACCGGAAGGCGGCGTGACGGCATGAGCCCCGGCAGAATCAACAGAGCCGGCAGAACCAGCAGGACCGGCAGCAGCGGCCGCACCCCCTCCGCCGCCGAGAAGGCGGTGCGCTACCTCCTCCTCGTGCTCGTCCTGCTCCTCACCATCGGGCCCTTCCTGTGGCAGCTGTCCACCTCGCTCAAGGGCCCCGGCGAGGACGTCTGGTCCCGCACCCCCGACTTCCTGCCCGAGGACCCCACCCTCGCCAACTACGTGCAGGTCGCCGACACCATCCCGGTGTGGTCCTACGCCGCCAACTCGCTGATCGTGGCCGCGATCGCCGTCGTCGGGAACGTCGTCGGCGCCACCCTCGCCGGCTTCGCCCTGGCCCGCCTGCGGTTCCGGGGCGCCCGGCTCGCCCTCGGCCTCTTCGTCGCCACCCTGGTGCTGCCCGGGGAGGTCACGATCGTCTCCCAGTACGTGACCGTCCGCAGCCTCGGCCTGACCGACACCCTCCTCGGTGTCGCCCTGCCCGGCGCCATCGCCATGCTCAACGTGCTGCTCATGTACACCGCGTTCCGGGCCGTACCGCCCGAACTCGACGCCGCCGCCCTGGTCGACGGAGCCAACGCCTGGCAGCGGCTCGTCCATGTGGGGCTGCCGAGCGTCCGCGGCATGCTGAGCGTCGTCGTGATCTTCACCTTCATCGGAGCCTGGGACGACTTCCTGTGGCCGCTGATCGTGCTCAACGACCCCAGCCGCTACACGCTCACGGTGGGACTTCAGTACCTCGACGGCACCTTCTCCGCCAACCCCCGGCTCATCGCCGCCGGCACCATGATCGCCTTCCTGCCGATCGTGGCCGTGTTCGCGGTGCTCCAGCGGTTCTTCTTCCGAGGGGTCGAGGAGGGCGCGATCAAGGGATGACCACCCACCGCGACCCGGCAGAAGCCCGGCCTCCTCACCCCGCCACCGCCGCACCCGCGAAGGAACCGCACCCGCGATGGAACCGCACCCGCGAAGGGACGCACCCCGCATGACGACCCCCCGGCACCGTCCCGGTCCGCGCTTCGGCGTCAACTACACCCCGAGCAAGGGCTGGTTCCACCACTGGCTCGACTTCGACCTCGACGCCGTCCGCGCCGACCTGGACTCCGTCGCCGCCCTCGGACTCGACCACGTCCGCGTCTTCCCGCTCTGGCCGCTCTTCCAGCCCAACCGCGCCCTGATCCGCCCCCAGGCCCTCGACCAGCTCGGCCGGCTCGTCGACGCGGCCGGTGAACGCGGCCTCGACGTCGCCGTCGACGGTCTCCAGGGCCACCTCTCCAGCTTCGACTTCCTGCCCGCCTGGACCCGGACCTGGCACCGGCGCAACCTCTTCACCGACCCCGACGTCGTCGACGGCCAGACCACCTACCTGCGCGCCCTCGCCGCCTCCCTGGCCGACCGGCCCCACTTCCTCGGCATGACCGTCGGCAACGAGATCGACCAGTTCTCCGGCGACCCCCACCCCGACCCCGACCGCATCACCCCCGCCGAGGCCGACGCCTGGCTGCGCCGGATGCTCGCCGCCTGCGAGGACGGCGCCCCCGGCCGGCTCCACCTCCACGCCACGTACGACGCCGCCTGGTACCGGGACGACCACCCCTTCACGCCCGCCCACGCCGCCCGCCTCGGTGCCACCACCGCCGTCCACTCCTGGGTCTTCAACGGCACCGCTCAGCGCTACGGCTCCGAGTCCTTCGCGGTCGGTCACCACGCCGCGTACCTGATCGAGCTGTCCAAGGCCTGGGCCGAGGACCCCCGCCGGCCCGTCTGGCTCCAGGAGGTCGGCGCCCCCGCCCCGCACGTCCCCACGGACCGCGCGGCCGAATTCACCCGGACGACCCTCGCCGCCGCGCTCGACTGCCCCGATCTGTGGGGTATCACGTGGTGGTGCTCCCACGACGTCGACCGCTCGCTCGCCGACTTTCCCGAACTCGAATACGGCCTCGGCCTGTTGACCAACGACCGGCGGGTCAAACCGGCCGGCCGGACCCTCGCCGCCGCCGTCGCCGAGGCCCGCGTGGCGGCGGCCCCACCGGCGCCCCGCGGCACCGCGCTGGTCGTCGACCTCCCCGATGACGCCCCGAAGCGCGCCGACTGCGGCCCCGGCGGCCCGTACTTCGACGCCTTCATGCGGCTCGCCGCGGACGGGGCCCGCCCGGCCGTGGTCCTCGCCGCCCGCGCCGCCGACCCCGCCCACCTCGCCGCCCGCGGCGTCACCGAGCTCGTGACGCTCGACGACCTCGCCCGCGGCGCCCACCCCTGACCCGGCCCACCGTCTTCACGTCCCCGTCCCGCCGCGCCCCGGAGAGTTCCGCATGCATGACGACCGCAGCCTCGTCGAGTCCCGTCTCAAGCGGGTCCTCGACGAGCGGATCCGCCCCGCCGTGTACCCCGCCTCCGTTCCGCTCCAGGTGGGCATCTGGACCGCCCCGGGCGAACCCGTTCCCGTCGCCGAGGGCCTCGCCGCGCCCCGTACCCCGATCGCCGTCGGGGACGCGTGGGGCGCCCCGTGGGGCACCAGCTGGCTCACCGTCTCCGGCACCGTGCCCGAGGAGTGGGCGGGCCGCACCGTCGAGGCCCTGATCGACCTCGGCTTCGACGCCAACATGCCGGGCTTCCAGTGCGAGGGCCTGGTCTACCGCCCCGACGGCAGCCCCGTGAAGGGCCTCAACCCGCGCAACCAGTGGGTGCGGATCGCCTCCCCGGCGGTCGGCGGCGAGGAGGTGCTGCTGCACGTCGAGGCCGCGTCCAACCCGGTCATCCTCGACTACCACCCCTTCCTGCCCACCGAGCTCGGCGACAAGGACACCGCCGGCGACCGGCCGCAGTACCGGCTCGCCCGCATGGACCTCGCCGTCTTCGACGAGACGGTCTGGGACCTCGTCGCCGACCTGGAGGTGCTCGGCGAGCTCATGGCCGAACTCCCCGTCGAGGGCGCCCGCCGCTGGGACGTCCTGCGCGCCGTCGAACGGGCCCTCGACGCGATCGACCTCCAGGACGTGGGCGGCACCGCCGCCCGGGCCCGCGCCGAACTGGCCGGCATCCTCGCCTCTCCCGCGGAACCCTCCGCCCACCGCATCAGCGCCGTCGGCCACGCCCACATCGACTCGGCCTGGCTCTGGCCGCTGCGCGAGACCGTGCGCAAGGTGGCGCGCACCACCGCCAACATGACCGCCCTCCTGGAGGACGAGCCCGACTTCGTCTACACGATGTCGCAGGCCCAGCAGTACGCCTGGATCAAGGAGCACCGGCCCGAGGTGTACGCCCGGGTGAAGAAGGCGGTCGCCGAGGGCCGCTTCGTCCCGGCCGGCGGCATGTGGGTCGAGTCCGACACCAACATGCCCTCGTCGGAGGCGATGGCCCGGCAGTTCGTCCACGGCAAGCGTTTCTTCCTCGACGAGTTCGGGATCGAGAACCAGGAGGCGTGGCTGCCCGACACCTTCGGTTTCGCCGGCGGCCTTCCGCAGATCATCAAGGAGGCCGGATCGAAGTGGCTCCTCACCCAGAAGATCTCCTGGAGCCAGGTCAACTCCTTCCCGCACCACACCTTCCGGTGGGAGGGCATCGACGGCACTCGGATCTTCACCCACTTCCCGCCGATCGACACCTACAACTGTTCCATGCAGGGCAAGGAGATCGCCCACGCCGTACGGAACTTCAAGGACAAGGGCCGCGCCTCGCACTCCATCGCCCCCACCGGCTGGGGTGACGGGGGCGGCGGCACCACCCGCGAGATGATCGCCAAGGCGGCGAGGATGCGCGACCTGGAGGGCTCGGCCCGGGTGCGCTGGGAACGGCCCGCCGACTTCTTCGCCAAGGCCCAGGCCGAGTACCCCGAACCTCCCGTGTGGGTCGGTGAGTTGTACCTGGAGCTGCACCGGGCGACGCTGACCAGCCAGGCCCGCACCAAGCAGGGCAACCGGGCGAGCGAGAACCTGCTGCGCGAGGCCGAACTGTGGGCCGCCACCGCCGCCGTACGGACCGGACTGCCCTACCCGTACGAGGAGTTGGACCGCATCTGGAAGACGGTGCTGCTCCACCAGTTCCACGACATCCTGCCCGGCTCGTCGATCGCCTGGGTGCACCGGGAGGCCGAACGCACCTACGCCGCCGTCGCCGAGGGGCTGACCGGGATCGTCGACCGGGCCCAGCGCGCCCTCGCGGGCCAGGGGGACGCCGAGGTGGTCTTCAACGGCGCCCCGCACGCCCGCGCCGGAGTGCCCGCGGGCGGTGCCCGCCGAGCCGACGCGCTGCCGGACGCCGCACTGCCTGCCGCCGACGGCCGCTGCACCGTGGAGCCCGCCGACGGCGGCGGCCACGTCCTCGACAACGGACTGCTCCGGGTCACCGTCGACGCCCGGGGGCTCGTCGTCTCCGTCGTCGACCTCGACACCGGGCGGGAGACGATCGCCCCCGGTGCCGCCGCCAACCTGCTCCAGCTCCACCCCGACTTCCCCAACATGTGGGACGCCTGGGACGTCGACCGCTTCTACCGCAACACGGTCACCGACCTCACCGCCCTCGACGAGCTGACCGTCGCCGTCGACACCCCGCAGGCCGCGGCCGTCCGCGTCACCCGCTCCTTCGGCTCCTCCACGGCCGTCCAGACCCTCACCCTCACCGCCGGCGCCAAGCGGCTCGACCTGGACACCGAGGTCGACTGGCACGAGACCGAGAAGTTCCTCAAGCTCGCCTTCCCGCTCGACCTGCACACCGACCGGTACGCCGCCGAGACCCAGTTCGGCCACCTGCACCGCCCCACCCACACCAACACCAGCTGGGAGGCCGCCAAGTTCGAGGCGTGCAACCACCGGTTCACGCACTTCGAGGAGCCCGGCTGGGGTGTCGCCCTCGTCACCGCCTCGACGTACGGCCACGACGTCACCCGGACCGTACGGCCCGAGGACCACGGCACCACGACCACCGTGCGGGCCTCGCTGCTGCGCGCGCCCCGCTTCCCCGACCCGCACACCGACCAGGGCCTCCACCGCTTCCGGCACGCCCTCGTGCCCGGCGCGGACATCGGCGACGCGGTCCGCGAGGGCTACCGGATCAACCTGCCCGAGCGGCGCGTGCCCGGCGGCGCCGACGTGGCGCCTCTGGTGACCGTGGACGACGACGGCGTCGTCGTCAGCGCCGTCAAACTGGCCGACGACGGCAGCGGCGACGTCGTGGTCCGCCTCTACGAGTCGCGCGGCGGCCGCGCCCGCACCCGCCTCACCGCCGGCTTCCCGCTCGCCGCCGCCCGCGCCTGCGACCTCCTGGAACGCCCCCGGGAGGGCGCGCTCCCGGTCCAGGCCGACGGCGTGGCGGTCGACCTGCGGCCGTTCCAGCTGGTCACCCTGCGCCTGACCCGCGCCTGACCCGCCGCCGACGGGTGTCAGGACCTGCCGCGCCCCCTGGTGAGCCGCCCGGCGGCCCGCTCAGGCGCCGCTGACGGCCAGGAAACCCGCTACGGGCCTACGGGGCGCGGGGGCCTTGCGAGCCTTGCTGGGCCTGCGGGGCTTGCGGGCCTCAGGCGGTGACCCGGGCCTGGTGGATCCTCAGGTGCAGGGTCGCCAGGTCCAGCAGGGGCGTGGGCACGCCCAGCGCGCGGGCCCGCGCCGTCAGGTCCCCGAAGAGGTGCTCCACCTCGGTGGGCCGGCCCGCCGTGAGGTCCCGGTAGAGCGAGGGCACCAGCGGCGACCCGGCGGCCGTCACCACGTCCAGGCTCGCCTGCCGCTCCGACTCCGGTACGGGGTGGCCGGCGGCGGCCGACACGGCGGCCGCCTCCTCCAGCAGGGCGGTCGCCAGCTCCGTACCGCCCGGCACCGCGTTGACCTCGCCGACCGTGCCCCGCATCAAAGCCGTCAGGGCGCCGATCGTCGTGATGAAGACCCACTTGTGCCACAGGGCGGTGAGGATGTCGGCCGGCACGCGCGCGTCGATGCCCGCGTCGGCGAGCACCTTCCGTATCGCCTCCACGCGCGGCGTGACGGTGCCGTCCCGCTCGCCGAGCGCGAGCTGCGCCAGCGGGGCGAGCCGCAGGATGTCGCCGTCGTCGTCGAGGGTCGTGACGACCTTCGCGACGCCGCCGAGCACCCGCTCCGCACCGAAGCGGGCGGCGAGCGCTTCCATGTGGGCGAGACCGTTGAGCTGCGGCACGATCGCCGTGTCCGGACCGACGGCCGGGGCGACGTCGTCCATGGCGGCCTCCAGGGCGGTCGCCTTCACCGAGAGCAGCACCAGGTCGTACGGCGTGGGCGCGGCCGCCAGCTCGTCCGCGGTGACGAGCGCGGGGTCGAGCCGCCACACCTCGTCCCTGCCCACGACCCGCAGGCCCCGCCGGCGCAGCGCCTCGGCGCGCCCGGGCCGGACGAGGAAGGTGACGTCCTGTCCGGCGCGGGCGAGCATGGCTCCGAAGTAGCCACCGGTGGCACCGGCGCCGACGACGAGGATCCTCATGGCTGTACGACCTCTCTCTGGGCGGAGTGGGGGAGGAGCGGGGTGAGCAGCCGGTGCGGCCGGGCCAGTGCCACGGTCACCGGATCGGCGTCCGGACCGGCGGGGGCGGCCCCCGGGCCCGGGGTGACGACGAGGTCGCCCACCGGGACGACCGTGCCGCAGCCCGTGCAGGCGCCGTCGGCCGGAACCGGGGCGTCGTCGGCGGCGTGCCGGTAGAGGCGGCGCGGGCCGCCGTCCGCCGGATAGAAGCGGTCGCCCCACTCGGTGAGCGCGCGGACGGCCGGCCACAGGGCGACGCCCTTGGCGGTGAGCCCGTACACCTCGCGACGGCCGGTGTCGGGGCGGCGCTCCAGGACGCCGGCCCCGGTGAGGGTCGCGAGGCGGTCGGTGAGCACGGCACGCGGCACGGACAGGTGCGCGGCGAACTCGCCGAAACGGCGGACCCCGTGGAAGGCGTCCCGCACGATCAGCAGCGTCCAGCGCTCACCGACGATCTCCATCGAGCGGGACAGGGCGCAGCTCTGCCCGCTGTAGTCGCGCGGAAGTGTCATGGACAGACCCTATCCCAAAGAGTTCGGTCACCGAACTGTTCGTTGGCGCACGGGCCGTGCCGCCGCTCTCCGGTTAGGCTCTGCCCACGATGACCAGTCCGCGACGCCCCCAGCAGCCGTCGGCCCCCAAGGCCGACAGGACGGGCGTGCGCCGGCACAACCTGAGCCTGGTGCTGCGCACCGTGCACGAGAGCGGCGAGACGACCCGCGCCGCCGTCGCCGCCCGCGTCGGCCTCACCCGCGCGGCCGTCTCCTCGCTGGTCGAACAGCTCCTGGAACTCGGGGTCCTCGTCGAGTCCGGCAAGACCTTCAGCGGCCAGGCGGGCCGCCCCGGCACCGTCCTGCGGCCCGCCCCCACCGGACCCGCCGGACTCGGCGTCGAGCTCAACGTCGACTACGTCAGCGTGTGCGTCGCCGACCTCACCGGCGCCGACCGGGTCCGCCGCACCGTACGGCTCGACAACCGCGCCCTCGCCCCGGTCGAGGTGCTGCGGCGCGCCGCCGGCATCGCCGCCGAGGTGCTCGCGGAAGCCGCCGAACGAGACCTCAGGCCCGTCGGCGTACGGCTCGCGCTGCCCGGCCTGGTCTCCGCCGGCACCGTCCAGCAGGCCCCCAACCTCGGCTGGAACCGGGTCGACGCGGACGCCCTCTTCGCCCGCGCGCTGCGCGCCGCCCGGCCCTCCGGCGCTCCGGCCCTGCCCGTCGCCTCCGACAACGAGGCCAATGTCGCCGCCCTCGCCGAGCTGTGGTTCGGCGACCTCGGCGACATCCGCAGCTTCCTGCACGTCACCGGCGAGATCGGCGTCGGCGGCGCCCTGGTCCTCGGCGGCGAACTCCTGCGCGGGGCCCACGGCTTCGCCGGCGAGATCGGCCACCTCACCGTCGTCCCCGACGGCCCGCGCTGCCGCTGCGGCTCGAACGGCTGCCTCGAACGGTACGCGGGCCAGGCCGCGTTGCTGCGCGCCGCCGGGGCGTCCGGGGTCGACGCCCTCGTGCGGCGCGCGGAGGAGGGCGAGGCCCGGACCCTCGCCGCGCTCGACCAGGCCGGCCGGATGCTCGGCGTCGCCGTCTCCGGCGCCGTCAACCTGCTCGACCCGCAGGCCGTGGTCCTCGGCGGCATCTACCCCCGCCTGATGCGCTGGCTCGGCCCGGCCGCGGAGGCGGAGCTGGCCGTGCGGGTCGTCTCCGGCCTCTGGACCCCCGCCAAGGGACGCCTGCGTGCCGCCACCGGCACGGCCGACGCGGCCCGGGGCGCCGCCGCCCTGGTGGTCCGCGACATCCTGGCCGACCCGCAGGCGTACGGCGGACGGCCCCCGGCCTGAGCCCGTCCTGCTCGCCGTCCGCGTGCGGGCTGACCCACTGTCGGCGGGCGGCTGGGCCACGGTCGGCGGGCGGCTGAGCCTCCGTCGGCGGGTGTCCGGCTCACCGTCGGCGGGCGGCTGAAGGTCCGTCGGTGTGAGGAACGGGCGCCACGGCCTGCCCGTATGCGCGCGGGGCCTGGAACGCGGCGCGACCTCGCGGGGACGCGGGTACGCCCACGCGAGGAGCGCCGCCCGGTCCCCTCGGTCTGGCCTGAAACCGCCGGTCGCCCGCCGTGGCGCCGCGCGAGGACGTCGGACGGAATACCCAACTCCGGGCCGGCGAAGGTGAGTTGGCAGCCCGTACGGGCGCCGTCGCCCGCGGATCCGCCGGAGAGTCACGACATCCGCCAAGCCTTCCTCGCCACGCCTGCACACCTGGGGCGTCTCCCTGGAAGTCGGCTGACACGCGGCCGTGCCGCCGTACGGACCCCGTGTGGAACGCGTACGGAACCCGTACGGAACCCTGGCGACGGCACGGCCGTCCCGCCTCGGAGCGCACACCAGTCGTGCGTCTGGCGAACGGACGGGATGCCATGACAGACCAGCTCGACACGCGGCAGAGAAGGACCGCGCACCGCGGCGTGGCGGCCGTGGTGGGAATCCTGCTCCTCGCGGGGCTCACCGGCTGCGGGTCGCTCGCCGGCGAGTCCTCGGCGGACCGGACGCCGAAGACGGTCTCCGCTCAGGGGACGACGACCGGGACGGCCGGGAACCCCGAGACGCCGCCCCGGATGATCCTGCGCGGAAAGGACGACCCGACGGCCGCCCTGCTGGGGCTCCTGGCGGGAACGCTGGTGGTCACGGACACGAACTGCGTGGCCGTGAGGTCGGACACCGACGGAACGACCGTCGCCCTCACCTGGGGACACGGCTGGACGACCCGGATCCAGGGCGGTGCGGCCGTCGTCCACGACCCGCGCGGAAAGGTCTTCGCGAGGGAGGGCGACAAGGTGAGCCTGGGCGGAGGGGCGTCCTCCCGGTACGCCGACCACCCGTGCGCCGGACCCAGCGTGTTCGCGGTCAACGACGCACCCACCGACCGGGCGACCCGCACCGGGGTCACGACGACCTGACGCCCCGGCGCCGTGACGGGCATCACCACCGGACAGTGGTGTTCGGCAATGCCGAACGCCGCTACGGTGGCGGCGGCGCCCCCGGGTCGGGACCGCGGGCCCGGCACGCGTTCCAGGAGGCATTCGTGTTCACCTTCACCTCGCAGGACGGCGTCGAGATCCACGTCCACGCGTGGCAGCCGGCCGGTCCGGCCCGCGGCATCGTGCAGATCGCCCACGGCATGGGCGAGCACGCCGGCCGCTACACCCCGCTCGCCGAGCACCTGGCCGGCCTCGGCTACGCCGTCTACGCGGGCGACCACCGCGGCCACGGCCTGTCCATGCACGCCGGCCCCGGCCACCTCGGTGCCGACGGCTGGAACCTCCTCGTCGCCGACATCGCCGCCCTCACCCGGATCGCCCGCGAGCGCCACCCCGGCCTCCCGGTGATCCTGCTCGGCCACAGCATGGGCTCCTTCGCCGCCCAGCAGTACCTCCTCGACCACGCCGCGCTCGTCGACGGCGTGGCCCTCTCCGGCACCACCGCCGTCGACCGCCTCCTCGGCGCCCTGCTGGACCCCGCAGGGCGGACCGAGGAGGGCGGAAGCGAGGGCGGCGGCGCCTTCGCCGCCTTCAACGAGGCCTTCGAGCCCGCCCGTACGGAGGCCGACTGGCTCAGCCGGGACGAGGAACAGGTCGACCTCTATCTCGCCGACCCCCTGTGCGGCTTCACCGCCGACGGCCAGGCCATGGCCGACATGGCGGCCGGAGCCGGCCGGCTGACCGACCCGCGCGGCATCCCCGCCGACCTCCCGCTCTACGTCATGGTCGGGGACCACGACCCCCTCAACGGCCGCCTCGCCCTGTCCGACCTGCTGGTCTCCCGCTACCGCGCCGCCGGCCTCACCGACGTCACGTACCGCACCTACGCCGGAGCCCGCCACGAGGTGCTCAACGAGACCAACCGGGACGAGGTCGTCGCCGACCTGACCGCCTGGATCGAGCGCGTGGCGGGCTGACCCGCGAGCTCCGCGCTCAGACCCGCACCCCGTGCCCGCGCAGATACGCCAGCGGGTCGACGTCCGAGCCGAAGTACGGCGTCGTTCGCACCTCGAAGTGCAGGTGCGGGCCCGTCACCCGGCCCGTCGCACCCGACAGGGCGATGCGCCGGCCGGCCGGCACGCTCTGCCCCACCGACACGTCGATGCGGGACAGATGGGCGTACTGCGTGTAGCGGCCGTCGCCGTGCCGGATCACCACCTCGTAGCCGTAACTGCCGCCGTAGCCCGCGCGCACCACCCGCCCGGGTCCCGCCGCGCGGACCGTCGTGCCCGACGGCACCGCGAAGTCCTGCCCCGTGTGATAGCCCTTCGACCAGGTGCCGCGCTGGCCGTAGAAGCCGGTGAAGACGTACGAGGAGACGGGCGCCGTCCAGCCCCTGGTCATCGGGACCGCCCCTGAACCCGCGCGCGTGCCCCCGCTCTTCGACGTCCCGCCCTTGGACGTCCCGCCCTTGGAGGTCCCGATCTTGGACGTCCCGCTCTTCGACGTCCCGCCCTTGGACGTCCCGCTCGTGTCCGCGCCGCCGGAGCCCCTGGCCTTCGCGCCCGTACGCCGTTCGTACGTCGCCCGGTGACTGGTCCAGTACCAGTGACCGCCGCTCCGGTACCAGTACACGCGGTCCCGCGCGTCCCACCCCTGGTGGCCACGGAACACCGGCTCGCCGGTGCGGCGGGCGGGGGAGGAAGCCGGCCGGCCCCTCGCGGCGCCGGTCCGCTGGACGTACGTGGCGTGGTGACTGGTCCAGCGCCACTGGCCGGTCTCGTTCCTGAACCAGTAGCGGGAGCCGTCCCAGCCCGCGTGCGAGGGCGCCGGTTCGGCGGACGCCGGGCCCGCGGCGGTGCCCGCGAGGGCCACCGCGCCGACGGCGGCGACGACGGCGCGGCGTACGCCCCGCAGCCCGGCCTGACCGCCGCCGTGCTCCGCGCGCGCCGCGGCCCCGGCGGCCGCGCACCCCACGCAGCCGCAGCCGCCGTCGGGTATGACATCGGTGAAACCGGGAATCTCCAGACCGGTCGTCTCCACCATTGCCTCATTACTCCTGACTCTGTTCGGACAGTCCGCCACGCCGGGTGCAGAAGGCCACGGTCAGATCCCTGACCAGGGCCTGGCGTTCGAAGTCGTCCAGCTCGACGAGCCCACGGCTCGTCAGCCGGGTCACCGTGTCGTCCACGGCGTCGATCACACTCGTCAGCACCGCCTCCCGGTGCTTCGCGTCGAGCGCCGCGATCTGCCGCCGCCGCATCGCCGCGGCCACTTCCGGCGCGTACTCGATGCGCGTCGGCTGCGCCGAGAAGACCGCGACGCCGACCGGCCGGCACTCCGCCGCCAGCAGCCGGGTCAGCCGGTCGCCGACCGCCTCCGCGTCCCGCAGGGAGGGCCCGTCGTCCCGGAACGCGTCCGCCGGCAGCTGCGACAGGACCCGTGCCGTGGCGGCCTCCACCTGCTCCCGCAGGTACTCCAGATGGTCGTCCACGGCCAGCAGTGCCCGCGCCGTGTCCCGCACCGACCAGACCACCAGGACCACGACCCGCAGGGCCGCTCCCTCCGCGTCGACCACGGCGATCGGCTCGCTGCGCCAGTGCCGCAGCCGTACGTCGATCCGCCGCCGCAGCACGAACGGGCTGATCCACACGAGGCCGGTGCGCCGGACACTGCCCCGGTAGCGGCCGAAGAGCGTCAGCACCCACGCGCTGCCGGTGCGGCCCCGGGTGAGACCGCCGAGCGCGACCACGGCGACCACGGCGCAGCCGGCGAGCGCCGCCCACTCCCAGGGCGGCAGGTGGACCGAGCGCAGCGGCCGGGCCCGCCACAGCAGCGCGGCCGCCGCGCCGAGCGCCGTGAGGGCGAGAAGGACGGCGCTCCAGCCCGGCAGGGCGGGGCCCGGCCGCTCCGCGAGCTCGGGCTCCTCGGGCGGCGGCCGGAGCGGGAGGGCGGGCGGTGCCGGTCTTTCCCGTACCGGTCTCTCCCGTGCCGGCCGTTCCCCGGTGGGCCGTTCCCCGGTGGGCCGTTCTCCCGTGGGCCGTTCTCCGGTCGGCCGTTCTCCGGTCGGCCGGGGGACGGCCGGCAGGGTCGTGGTCGATGCCGCCGCCGGCGTTGCCGCGGGCTCGGCCCGGAACAGGTCGTCCATCGGTATGCCGTCCGCGTGAAAGCGCACGCGTACGGGCAGGGGCCGCTTCTGTCGCTCGCTCATGAGGCCCTTCCGGCCGTCCCTCGACGAGGTGACGACGAGTCGGATGATCTTCGGAAACCATCGTCACAAGGGTTAATGTCCCAAATGCCGCGACGAAGGTCCCGAATCGCGCGGACTTTGGTCCCTGCCCGCAGCCGGCCCGAGGGGCGTTGTCAGTGGCTCCCCCTACCGTTCTCGACATGACGACGAAGACCTATCTCGAGCTGTCCCAGGACGGCGGCGGCGCGCACAAGTTCTACGAAGTGACGGTCAGCGGCACGGTGGTGTCGGTCCGTTACGGGCGGATCGGCGCGGCCGGCCAGACCCAGACCTCGACCTTCGCGACGGTCGAGAAGGCCCAGGCGGCGGCCGCGAAGAAGATAGGCGAGAAGGTCCGCAAGGGATACGCGCCGGCGGTCCAGGGACAGCGCGCCCCGCGCGCCGTGACCCGCCGCGCGGTCAGCTCCGCGCCCTCCACGGCCCGTTCGGTCGCCCCCGTCCTGTGGCGCTTCCGCACCGGCTCCGCGGCCTTCGGCATCCACGTCGACGACGAGCGCTGCTGGGTCGGCAACCAGGCGGGCGAGGTCTTCACCCTCGGCCACAGCGGCGAGGTCCAGGCCCGCTTCAGCCTGCCCGACGGCGTCAAGTGCCTGGTCGCCGACGACTTCTGGATCTACGCGGGCTGCGACGACGGCCGGGTCTACGACCTGTCGTCCAAACTCCCCTTCGCCGCCTACGACATCGCCGCCGACGTCGACATCTTCTGGCTCGACATCCACGAGGGCGTGCTGAACGTGGCCGACCGCTCCGGCCGGCTCACCGTCATCGACCACGAGGACGAGCACCAGTGGGCGCGCTCCGGCCCCGGCGAGCACGCCTGGATGGTCCGCGCCGACTCCCACGCCGTCTACTACGGGGACAGTCGGGGCGTCACCGCCTACGCCCCCGACGGCGGCGGCGAGCTCTGGCACACCGCCGCCGACGGCGGGGTGCTCTTCGGCTGGCAGGAGGACGCCTCCGTCTACGCGGGCACGGCCCGCCGCAAGGTGCACCGCCTCGCCAAGGAGGACGGCCGGACCGAGGCGGTCTACGGCTGCGACAGCCCCGTCTACTCCTGCGCGACCTCGCCCGGCGGCCGGTTCGTCTTCGCCGGCGACAACGCCTCGTCCGTCTACTGCTTCGCCGAGGACGGCACCCGGCTGTGGAAGCTGGGCACGGGCGGCGGTTCCGCCCTCTCCATGCAGTACCGCGACGAGCGGCTGTATCTGGTGACCACGGACGGCTCACTGCTGTGCGTGGACGCGAGTGAGGCGGCCATCGCCGCCGCACAGCAGGGCACCGTCCCGGTCGCCCAGGACATCAAGCTCGCCGCCGCGCTCCCCACCTACGCCCCGGCGACCACCGTCGCCGCCGTCGACGCGGTCCGTGCCGTCCCGGCCGGCTCGGTCGTCGTCGAATGTGTCCAGGAGGGCGGCAGGACCCGCGTCCACGTGGTGACCGAAGGCTACGAGCGCGGGTGGAACGTGCAGTTCCCGCGCGCGATCCGGGAGCCCGGCGCACGCTATGTGGTCGACGCCCTGCACCCGGCCTCCGGCGGCTTCTACCGGGTCCGCGGCGACATCCGGCGGCTGCTGTGAGCGGCGGCTTCGACGCGGCCACGGGGGACGGGCCGCCGCTGCCGGCGGGCGAGGCGGAACAGCGTTCCCGTGAGGTGCGGGCCGCGTACGAAGGACTGCTGCAGATCCGCCGTCTGACCAACCGCCAGGGCGGCGACCCCGCCGCCCGGCCCGCCGAGTGGGAGCGCCTCCGGCCGGTCCGGGCGGTGGCCCTGGCCCTGGAGGCGGCCAGGCAGCCCCCGTCGGCGGTCGACGCCTCCGGCGCCCGTGTCGCCACCGGCTACCGCGTCACACCGGGCGAACGCCCCGGCACCGCGGTCGTCGAATGGCTCGGCCCGCCCGGCTCCGGCGCCGCCCGGCAGGAAGAGGCCGCCCTCACCGCCTGCGCCGACGCCCTCACGCGCCTTGGCTGGGACGCCCTCCTCTACCGCGGCCCCCGTCACCGCCGCTTCCTGGAGGTGGAGCCGGCCGGCCCGCCGGGCTGAGCCCGGCCCGGCTCGCCGGGGCTCGGCCGGCCGCCACCCGCGACTCCTCCGCGCTGCCGGGGCCGCAGAACGCCTGGGCGGCCGGCTCAGGCGATGGAGGCGGACATGACCGCCGCCACCGCGAGGTTGCAGGAGGCCGTCACCCACACCGCCGGGTGCGGCTCCGGGTCGACCAGCGTCTTGCCCAGCTTGCCGGGCGTGACCAGGTCCACCACCCAGAACGCCACCGCCATCATCGCGAGCCCGAGCAGCCCGAACGCGGCCGTGGACACCAGGCCCTTGCCGAAGTCCTCGTACGTCGTCCAGATCGAGGTGAAGACGATGCCGCCGATGCCGAGGAGCGCGGAGCT
The DNA here is from genome assembly GCF_040302485.1 of Streptomyces sp. NPDC126499. Taxonomy (NCBI): domain Bacteria; kingdom Bacillati; phylum Actinomycetota; class Actinomycetes; order Kitasatosporales; family Streptomycetaceae; genus Streptomyces; species Streptomyces sp. NPDC126499. The sequence continues at coordinate 88,803 of NZ_JBEOUO010000029.1, forward strand.
CAGCAGGACCGCAGCATTGCGGTTGCGGTCCTCCCAGATCTGCCGGCCGAGCTTGCCGGGCGTCAGGAGGTCGACCAGGACGATGCCGAGGATCAGCAGGACGACGCCGAGGGCGCCGTAGGCCGCCGTCCGGCCCAGGCCGTTGACGATGTCGGTCATGGAATGACGGCTCCGGAGGGAAGTGATCGTGAACGATCGCGGTCAAGGACCGGCAAAATGTAGCGCAAGGGAGCCGGCGCCCCTGCCGGGGGCCTCGCGCCACAGGCCGCGCGGACGCCGGGCGGAAGGCGCTGGGCGCGCGCGTCCACCTGGAACGCCGTCACGAATCCATCGCTCCGGCCGCGATCAGCCGGATCCGGCCCGGCGGGGTCGGTCCACGGCGCGAGCGGCGGGATCGACCGCGTCGCCTGTATGGACGAACAACGCATCGGGTCGAAGGCCCGCACGGCGCAGAGTGGAGGACGACTGTGGAGGGCGCGCACACCCGCCGCGCCCGTGTCCCCTCCGGGAGAACCCCATGACCGCTCTCAACCGCCGCGACCTCGGTCTGCTCGTCCTGCGGGTCGGCACCGGCGCCGTGCTCGCCGCGCACGGGGCCCAGAAACTCTTCGGCTGGTTCGGCGGCGGCGGCATCGAGGGCACCACCCAGGCCATGGAGGCCATGGGCTTCTCACCCGGCCGGCAGAGCGCCGTCGCGGCCGGACTCGGCGAGGCCGGCGGCGGTGCGCTGCTGGCCCTGGGCCTGGCCACGCCGGCGGCCGGCGCGGCCGCGGCCGGCGCGATGGCCGGCGCCGTCTCCGTGCACGCCCCCTCCGGCTTCTTCGCCATGAGCGGCGGCTACGAGTACCCCGCCTTCCTCGGCTTCACCGCGGCCGCCATCGGCGTCACCGGCGCGGGCCGCTACTCCCTCGACCACGCCACCGGACACGTACTCGACCGGCCCTGGGTGGTCGCCACCGCCTTCATCGGCACCGCGCTCGCCGCCGCGGCCGTCGTCGGCCGCCGCGCCCAGGCGATCGCCGCCCCGCCCGAACAGGACGCCGGACCGGGCCCCGGCCAGGCGCCTTCCGCGTCCGGCGAACCCGAGCCCGAACACGGCGCCGCCCGCGAGACGGAGGGCTGACCCCATGCAGGCCATGGCCATGCCGGCGTACGGGGGCCCCGAGAAGCTCACCCTCACCGAACTGCCCGAGCCCAAGGTCGCCCCCGGCGAGGTCCTGGTGCGCATCGAGGCGGCGGGAGTCAACCCCGTCGACTGGAAGCTCGCCGCCGGCGGACTCGACCCCATCATGGTCGCCCACTTCCCCATGATCCCCGGCTGGGACATCGCCGGGGTCGTGGCCGGCAACGGCCTCGACTCACCCGAATTCGCCCCCGGCGACGAGGTGTTCGGCTACATCCGCAAGGACAGCGCCGAGCACGGCGGTTACGCGGAACGCGTGGCCGTCCCCGTGCGCATGCTGGCCCGCAAACCGCGCTCCCTGAGCTGGGCGCAGGCGGCGGGCCTCCCGCTCGCCGGGCTCACCGCCCTGCAGGCCGCCGACCGCGTCGGCGCGGGCGCCGGCGACACCGTGCTCGTGCACGCCGCCGCAGGGGGAGTGGGCTCCCTCGCCACCCAGATCCTCGTGGCCCGCGAGGCCCGCGTGATCGGCACCGCGAGCCCCGCCAACCACGACTTCCTGCGCGGCCTCGGCGCCGAACCCGTCGCGTACGGACCAGGTCTCGCCGACCGCGTCCGGGAGCTCGCCCCCGACGGCGTCGACGTCGCGCTCGACTTCGTCGGCGGCGAGTCCGTGGACGTCTCCCTGGAACTGCTGCGCACCCCGGAGCGCCTGGTCTCCGTCGCCGACCACCGGGCCGCCGCCCTCGGCGGCCACTACGTGTGGGTACGGCCCGACGGCATGGGCCTGGCCACCCTCGCCGCGCTCGCCGACGAGGGCCGGCTCACCGTCTTCGTCGAGAAGGTCCTGCCGCTGCGGGAGGCCGCGGAGGCGTGGCGCCTGAACAGCGAAGGGCATACGCGGGGCAAGCTCGTCCTCTCGCTCGGCGAGTCCTGAGCGCCCGCATACCCTGGGGGAAGATCCGGAGCCGATCCGGTGCTACGGGGAGAGCAGGGGGAGAGCCGCGACATGCGCGCACGTGACGGAAGGAACCGGTGCCGGTCATGAAGATCGACCTCACGGACACCAACTCCAGCAAGATCAACAAGGCGATCCTGCAGGGCCGCCGTGCGGTCGGCACCCCGGCCGTCGGCATGGTCCTCACCCTTGTCGTCGTCACCGACGAGGAGAACGCCTACGACTCCGTGAGAGCCGCCAACGAGGCCTCGCGCGAGCACCCTTCCCGCACCCTGGTCGTCATCAAGCGCCACGCCCGCTCCCCGCGCGCCCGCAACGAGCCCCGCCTCGACGCCGAGGTCCGCGTCGGCACCGACGCGGGCGCGGGCGAGACCGTGCTGCTGCGCCTGCACGGCGAAGTCGCCCGACGCGCCGACTCCGTCGTCCTGCCACTGCTGCTGCCCGACGCGCCCGTCGTCGTCTGGTGGCCGGTCGACGCCCCCGACGTGCCCTCCCGCGACCCGCTGGGCGCCCTCGCCCAGCGCCGCATCACCGACGCGTACGCCGTCGAGGACCCGATCGGCGCGCTCGCGACCCGCGCCGCGGCCTACGCCCCCGGCGACACGGACCTCGCCTGGACCCGGCTCACCCCGTGGCGCTCGCTGCTCGCCGCCGCCCTCGACCAGGCCCGTACGACGGTGACCTCGGCCGCGGTCGAGAGCGAGGCGGAGAACCCCAGCGCGGAACTCCTCGCCCGCTGGTTCGAGCAGCGCCTCGACGTCCCCGTCGAACGGGTCGTCACTGACGGTCCCGTCGTCACGGCCGTCCGCATGGGCACCCCCGACGGGGAGATCCGCATCGACCGCCCCGAGGGCCCGGTGGCCCACCTCGCCATCCCGGGCCAGCCGAGCCGCGTCATGGCCCTCAAGGTCCGCACCACCGCCGAACTCATCGCCGAGGAGCTGCGCCGCCTGGACCCCGACGAGGCCTACGAGTCGGCCCTCCGGCACACCCCCTAGGGTTCCCCCTGGCATCCGCCCGTCTTCGAGAGCACCCCGCCGCCCAAGACGATGTCGCCGCCTTTCAGCACCACTCGGTTGCTCGACCCGGGACGGTGTGGTGCGTTCCGCCGGCGGACCGCCGTCGCGCTCTGGGCGAGGCCTGGCGCCCGCCTCGGCCCTGTTCTCCCGAAGCTACGGCGAAGTGACAAGTAGCTCTCTGTGCGGATCTGGGGTGAGCTTGTCAGCGGTTTGGATCTTCTCGTCTCCCTTGTGGGCACGCTGCGCCAGGTTGGTCGGGTCATGACGACCGGGAGGAGGCCGGCGTGCGGCAGGAGTGGGAGCCGGAGGACCTGATCGAGGTCTGGACGCTGCTGGAGGAGGACCAGGAGCGGCTGCGGAACAAGTAGGGGCGAACCGGTTGGGGTTTGCGCTGTTGCTGAAGTTCTTCGAGGTGGAGGCCCGGTTCCCGGAGCGCCGGGGAGGTACCGGTGCCGGCGGTCTCGTACGTCGCCCAGCAGGTGAAGGTGGCGGCGGAGGAGTGGGCTGCGTATGACTGGTCGGGGCGGGCGATCAAGCGGCACCGGATGGAGATCCGGGGAGCGTTCGGCTTCCGTGAGTGCACCGAGGAGGACCAGGCCCAGCTTGCCGAGCGGCTGGCGGTCGAGCTGTGCGGGGTGGAGCTGTCCCGGGACCGGCTGGCGGAGGCGGTGGTGGCCCGGTGCCGCAAGGACCGGCTGGAGCCGCCGGCCCCAGGGCAGATCGCCCGGCTGGTGGGCAAGGCGGTCAACGCCTTCGAGGAGCGGTTCTGCGCGGCCACCGTGGGCCGGCTGTCGGCGGCGACCGGGTCGCGGCTGGACGACCTGATCGCCGAGGACGCCGGCACGGAGGAGAGCGCGGGCGGCGGGGGCACGTCCTTTACCGAGCTGAAGGCCGATCCCGGGGCGTTGGGGCTGGACAGTCTGCTGGCGGAGGTGAACAAGCTCCAGCGCGTTGGTGCACGTCAACACCCTGCTGCTTCAGGACATCCTGAGCGAGGAGAAGTGGCAGAAGCGGCTCACCGACACCGACCGGCGGGCCCTGTCCCCGCTGTTCTGGACCCACGTGAACCCCTACGGCCGGTTCGAGCTGGACATGAACTCCCACCTCGACCTCGCCACCGTGGCGGCCACGGTGCCCGGCCCCCGCACCACCCCCGAGGCGGAAACCGCCCGATCGGCGCCCGCCGCCGGGGCATCGTGAGCGGCACGGACGATGCGCGTGACCGAGGACGACCGGCCGGTCGAATCACGGCCGACCGGAGCAGGGCGGCATCGCGTTGCATGGACGCCGGAGCGGCGCTTACCCTGTTTGGGTTCCGCCTGTGCCCACTCCGGGGCTCGGCGCTGTGATTCGAGGTGACGACTTATCTCCCAGGCCAAGTAGCCGTCCGCAGTTCCCCACGTTCTGATCGTTCGAACGTGTCCGGGGGCGGACGTCGCGCTGGCCTGAGTTGCGTCACCCACCCCCGCATTTCCCTGTCATTATCCGGGTGCAGCTCTGCCGTCTGCCCCGGGTTTCGTGTTTTCCGGCCCCGGCGCGGCTGACGGCAGGGCTCCCCGACTCCGTGAAACAGGAGCCCCACACAGTGCCTTCCCCCGCGCTCGACAGCGAGCCGCAGCACACCACCCCACCCTCAGACCACCCCACACCCGGACTGTCGAAGATGGGCCTGGCGGCCTGGATCGCCCTCCTGGTGCTGCTGGGCGCCGAGCTGATGGACATGATCGACCAGTCGGTCGTCCTGACCGCCCTGCCCGCGATCCAGTCCTCGACCGGCGCCGGACCGGACGCGGTGCAGTGGCTGACCACCGGCTATTCCCTGCCCGTCGCCGTCGGTCTGATCACCGGCGGGCGCCTCGGCGACCTCTACGGCCGGCGAAAGATCCTCCTGATCGGCACCGTCGTGTTCACCACGGCCTCGCTGCTGTGCGGCCTGGCCACCGGGCCGGGCGTGCTGATCGGCGCCCGCGCCCTCCAGGGCGTGGGCGTGGCCATCATGATCCCGCAGATCCTGGCCACCCTCCACGTCACCTTCGACGGGCGCAACCGCAGCAAGGTGTTCGGCCTGTACGGGGCGATCATGTCGCTCGCCAACGTCCTGGGCCCGGTGATGGGCGGCCTGCTCACCGAGGCCGACCTGTTCGGGCTGTCCTGGCGGCCGATCTTCCTGGTCAACGTGCCCGTCGGCCTCGCCGTGCTCCTCCTGGGACGCCGGTTCATCCCCGAGTCGACCGTGAAGAAGGCCGCCCGGCCCGACCTCGCCGGCATGCTGCTGTCCGCGCTGGCCGTCGTGCTGATCGTCTTCCCGCTCAGCGAGGGGCATCTCCATCACTGGCCGCTGTGGTGCTTCGCCATGCTCGCCGCCGGTCTCCTCGTGCTGGGCGTCTTCCTGCGCCATCAGCGGCGCAAGCAGAACAAGGCACCCCTGGTGCCGCTGCCCCTCTTCCGGGGCAGGCAGTTTGCCGGTGGCACGGCCGCGCAACTGGTGCATGGCCTGCTGTGCGGGCTGTTCTTCATGACTTGGACCCTCTACCTCCAGGACGGCCTGGGTATGAGCCCCTTCCACGCGGCCCTGGCCTTCGTGCTGCTCTCCCTGGGAGAGCTGGCCGGCGCGACGCTCGCGGCGAAGAGCGGCGGACGCTTCGCCCGCCGTCTTCCCCAGGCCGGAGCTCTCATCGCGGCCGCCGCGATGGCCGCCTACGGACTCCAGGCAGCCGAAGGCCAGGCAGACCTGTCTCTGCTGGCGATGGCCGCTCCGGTGGTACTGGTCGGGTTCGGACTCGGGATGGTCAGCGGCCCGCTGGCCGACCTGTCGCTGGCCCGCGTCCCGCACGAGAACGCCGGAGCCGCCTCGGGTCTGTTCAACACCGCCATCCACCTGGGCATCGCGCTGGGCACCGCGCTGACCGCCCTGGTGTTCTTCGCCACCACCGGCGGCTCGCCCGACGCCGGAGTCAACCGGGAGGCGTTCGTCACCGTGCTGTGGTGGGTCGGCACCCTCCTCACCCTGATGTGGGGCCTGATGTTCTTCCTTCCCAAGCGCACGAAGAACCGGGCCGGGTAAGCCAGGCCCCCAAGGCGGGGGGGCCCCCCCCGGGCCGCCCCCCCCCCCGCGCCCCCACCGAGTAGTGGGGCGGGACAACAAAGACGCCCCCCCCCCCCCCCCCCCCCCCCCCCCCCCGCGGCCG
>NZ_JBEOUO010000030.1:0-86516 GCF_040302485.1 Streptomyces sp. NPDC126499
CGGATCTGAGCCCGCCGAGGGGGCGCGTCCGCTCACTCGGCGCGCCCCCGTGTGTACCTCCGCGTGACGTGGGGTACATCACAAGGGGCCCGCACACGCAGCAACCACCGGGGAGGAACCACGTCATGGGCGTCACGCTCGCCAAGGGAGGCAACGTCTCCCTCTCCAAGGCCGCACCCGATCTCGCCCAGGTGCTCGTGGGCCTCGGCTGGGACGCGCGGTCCACCACCGGAGCCCCCTTCGACCTCGACGCCAGCGCCCTGCTGTGCCAGTCGGGACGCGTGCTCGGCGACGACTACTTCGTCTTCTACAACAACCTCAAGAGCCCCGAGGGCTCCGTCGAGCACACCGGTGACAACCTCACCGGCGAGGGGGACGGGGACGACGAGTCCCTCATCGTGGACCTCACCAAGGTGCCGCCGCACTGCGACAAGATCGTCTTTCCGGTCTCGATCCACGAGGCCGACAACCGCGGCCAGACCTTCGGTCAGGTCAGCAACGCCTTCATCCGCGTGGTCAACCAGGCGGACGGCCAGGAGCTCGCCCGCTACGACCTCTCCGAGGACGCCTCCGGCGAGACCGCGATGATCTTCGGCGAGCTCTACCGCTACAACGGCGAATGGAAGTTCCGAGCGGTCGGCCAGGGGTACGCGTCCGGCCTCCGGGGCATCGCTCTAGACTTCGGGGTCAACGTTTCGTAAAGCCGCGTACTTGAAAACGATGGGGTAGACAGTGGTTCTGAAAACCTTCGGGTGGTCGTTCGCCGTCACGGCGCTCGGCCTCGCTTTCGCCGCTTGGCAGTGGGGGTGGGAGGCGTTCGGGGTCGTTCTGATCCTGTCGATCCTCGAGATCTCGCTGTCCTTCGACAATGCGGTCGTCAACGCCGGAATCCTGAAGAAGATGAATGCCTTCTGGCAGAAGATCTTCCTCACGATCGGCATTCTGATCGCGGTCTTCGGCATGCGGCTGGTCTTCCCCGTCGTGATCGTCGCCATCAGCGCCAAGGTCGGCCCGATCGAGGCCGTCCAGCTCGCGCTCGACCAGCCGGCGCAGTACAAGGCGCTGGTGACCGACGCCCACGCGGCGATCGCCGCCTTCGGCGGCATGTTCCTGCTGATGATCTTCCTCGACTTCATCTTCGAGGAGCGCGACATCAAGTGGCTCGGCTGGCTCGAGCGCCCGCTGGCCAAGCTCGGCAAGGTCGACATGCTGTCGGTCTGCGTCGCGCTCATCGTCCTGCTGGTCACGGCGATGACCTTCGCCACCCACGCGCACACCAGCGCCGGCCACATGGACAAGTCCGTGACCGTGCTGCTCTCCGGCGTCGCCGGCCTCATCACGTACCTCATCGTCGGCGGTCTCTCCGGCTACTTCGAGAACAAGCTGGAGGAAGAGGAGGAGCGCGAGCACGAGGAGGAGGAGAAGGCCAAGGCCGAGGGCAAGCCGGTCTCCGCGGTCGGCCTGGCCGGCAAGGCGGCGTTCTTCCTCTTCCTGTACCTGGAAGTCCTCGACGCCTCCTTCTCCTTCGACGGCGTCATCGGCGCCTTCGCCATCACCAACCACATCTTCTGGATGGCGCTCGGCCTCGGCATCGGCGCGATGTACGTCCGTTCGCTCACGGTCTACCTGGTCCGCCAGGGCACCCTCGACGAGTACGTCTACCTGGAGCACGGCGCCCACTACGCCATCGGCGCCCTCGCGGTCATCCTGCTCATCACCATCCAGCACGAGATCAGCGAGCTGATCACCGGCGGCATCGGCGTCGTCCTCATCGCGGCGTCCTTCCTGTCCTCCGTCCTGCGCAACCGGGCCATCGCGGCGGCCGGGGGAAAATCTGACTCCTCGGGCAAGACCGAGGTGAAGTCGGGGGTGTGACACCCCCGGCGATGAGGAACGCTTCTCTGCGGGGCGGCCGGAGCACCCGGCCGCCCCGCGGCGTGTGAGGCGTCGGACGGGGGCGGAGACGACATGGGTACGAGTGTGGGGGGTGCGGAGCCATGGGCTTCCTGGACAATCTCTTTCCGGGCAGGGGAGAGCCGTTCGACTCGGGCAGTCCCGCGTCGAACTCGATCGACCTGACCAGACGGCGCCCCAGCGTCTCCCTCAGCAAGCAGGGCGCCGCCACCGGCAACCTCCGGGTCAACCTGTCCTGGCGGATGCGGAGCTCCGACATCGAGCGCCGCCCCCGCCAGTCGAGCAGCCTGCTGCGCCACCCGCTGAAGCTCTTCAAGCCCGAGGAGGTCCAGGCCCACACCCAGGGCGTGGTCAACGTCGACCTCGACCTCGGCTGCCTCTACGAGCTGGCCGACGGCAGCAAGGGCGTGGTGCAGCCGCTCGGCGGCTTCTTCGGCGAGCTCAACGAGCCGCCGTACGTGAAGCTCAGCGGCGACGACCGGTTCGGGGCGCCGTCCGGCGAGACGATCTTCGTCAACCTCGATCACCGGGACGCCATCAAGCGCCTGCTGTTCTTCGTCTACATCTACGACCAGACGCCCGCCTTCGACCGCACCCACGCCAAGGTCACGCTCTACCCGAGCAACGGCCCGCGGATCGAGATCGAGCTGGACGAGGACGCCCCGCAGGCCCGCTCCTGCGCCGTCTTCACCGTCGAGAACGTCAAGAACGAGCTCGTCGTCCGCCGCGAGGTGCGGTTCGTGTACGGCTTCCAGGGCGAGCTGGACCGGCTGTACGGGTGGGGCCTGCAGTGGGGCCGCGGCTACAAGTCCAAGACCTGAGCGGGCCCGGCCCAAGCCCAGGGGCCGCGAGCCGGTCGCCCGGGTCCGCCGTGGGCTTGGGCCGTCGGCCGTGGGGCCGTGGGGTCAGCGTCCGACGAACTGCGGGCCCATCGGCGGCATGCGGAAGTCCGGGGCCGCGTGCGGATAGCCGTACGCGGGCGCGGGGGCCGGAGCCGGTGCGCCCGCCGGCTGCGGGTAGCCGTACGCCGGTGCCGGGGGAGCGGTGGGCTGCGGGGGTACGGGCGGGGGCGGCGGCGCCCCGGCCCCGGCCCCGGCCCCGGACGGGGTGTGGACCATGGTCGCGTCCGGGTCGTGGGCCTGGGTCCCGGCCTGTGCCTGCCCCTGGGCCTGTCCCTGCGCCTGCGCCTGGGCGTCGGTCTCGGACTCCGTACCGGCTGTGCCCTCCGCCGCGTCGTCGACCGACACCCCGAAGTCGGTGGCGAGCCCGACCAGGCCGGTCGGATAGCCCTGGCCCACCGCACGGAACTTCCAGCCGTCCCCGCGCCGGTACAGCTCGCCGCAGATGATCGCCGTCTCCTCACCGGTCTCCGCCGACACGTCGAAGAGCGCGAGCGGCTCCCGGTCCGCCGGCCCCGCCGCCGCGTCGTAGATCAGGATCCGCAGGTCGGAGACGCACCGGAAGGTGTCACCATCGGAGGAGGCGGCGATCACCACCTGGTCGACCGACGCGTCGAGCGCGCCCAGATCGGCCTCCACCGTGTCCGTGAGCCCCTCGGCGTCCCGCTTCTTCGCCAGCCGGCGCACCAGCCCCGAGGGATGGCGCGGCTGGTTGTAGAACACGAAGTCCTCGTCGGACCGCACGCGCCCGTCCGCGCCGAGCAGCAGAGCCGAGGCGTCCACGTCGGGCACCCCGGGTCCCGGAGTCCAGCGGAGCACGGCCCGTACGGCCGCGGTGTCGAGAGGGACGTTGGAGCCCTTCAGCATCGCGTGCGTCATGCCCGTCATCTTCCCTGCCCGGTCGCCTCCCGGACAACGTGGGGGGCCGGATGCGGACGAGTTACCTGAACTTCACGTACGCGGGGAACTACGGACACCCATACCTACGTACTATTACCGGCCACATGTCGTCAGGGCCTCAGGGGCCAGTCGGGGGAGATACATGCGTCATTTCGGGCACATCCCGGCCGCCACGCGGAGCGGGCTGTTCCACCAGGAGCCCGCCGAGTTCTCGGCCGGCTCGCCCGCGCCCACGCTCGCGGTGGCTCTCGGAGCCACGCTCTACAGCCCGGCCACCCGGCCCCGGCTCGCCGACGACGTGCGCAAACAGGCCGCGCGCGGCGTGGTCTCCATGGTGCTGTGCCTGGAGGACTCCATCAGCGACGCCGACGTCGAGGCGGGCGAGGACAACCTGGTCCGCCAGTTCGCCGCCCTCGCCGACCTCGCGGCGTCGCCCGGGGACCTGCCCCTGCTGTTCATCCGGGTCCGCGAGCCCCGCCAGATCACCGACCTCGTCGCCCGGCTCGGCGAGACGGTACGGCTGCTGTCCGGGTTCGTGCTGCCCAAGTTCACCGAGACCCGCGGCCGCCCCTTCCTCGAAGCGCTCACCGCCGCCGAGCAGGCCTCGGGCCACCGGCTCTTCGCCATGCCCGTCCTGGAGTCCCCCGAGCTGCTCCACCTGGAGACCCGGGCCGAGACCCTGGCCGGCATCGCCGCCCTCACCGACAAGTACCGCGAGCGGATCCTCGCCCTCCGCCTCGGCGTCACCGACTTCTGCTCCCACTACGGGCTGCGCCGCTCGCCCGACATGACCGCCTACGACGTCCAGATCGTGGCCCATGTCATCGGCGACGTCGTCAACGTCCTCGGCCGTTCCGACGGCACCGGCTTCACCATCACCGGCCCCGTCTGGGAGTACTTCCGCCCCGGCGAGCGCATGTTCAAGCCCCAGCTGCGCCGCAGCCCCTTCCTGGAGGGGCGCGCCGAGGACCTGCGCACCGCCCTCATCCAGCACGACCTCGACGGACTGCTGCGCGAGATCGAACTCGACCGGGCCAACGGCCTGCTCGGCAAGACCTGCATCCACCCCACCCACGTGGTGCCGGTCCACGCGCTGTCCGTCGTCAGCCACGAGGAGTTCAGCGACGCCCAGGACATCCTGCGGCCGGAACGCGGCGGTGGCGGCGTGCTCCGATCCGCCTATACGAACAAGATGAACGAGGTGAAGCCGCACCGCGCGTGGGCCGAGCGGACCCTGCGGCGCGCCGAGGTCTTCGGCGTCGCCCGCGAGGACGTCGGCTTCGTGGAGCTGCTCACCGCCGGACTCGCCGGCTGACCGCCGGCCGACGGCCGAACCGCCGGGCGCACCGGACTGCCGGGCTCACCGGTTGAACCGCCGGGCTCACCGGCTGACGAAGGGACAACGACGACGTGGTGTGGACCGGAACCTGGGTCGCGGAGCGACTGGGCGTCGAACTGATCGGCGACGAGGAGCTACCGGGCCTGCTGGGCCTCGCACTGCGCCGCAACCCCAAGCGCGCCCATCTGCTAGTCTCCAACGTGCTCGGCAAGCACGTGCCGCAGCGCCCCTCGGTGGTGCGGGAGGCCGGCCACGGCCTGGGCGTACGGGTACGGGAGCTGCTCGGCGACGAGGAGGCGGCGCGGGCCGTCGTCCTCGGCTACGCGGAGACCGCGACCGGCCTCGGCCACAGCGTCGCCGACGGCCTGGCCCTCGCCCCGTACCTGCACTCCACCCGCCGGCCCGTCCCCGGCGTCGCCCCGGCCGGCGGCTTCGAGGAGTCCCACTCGCACGCCACCTCCCACCTGCTGCTCCCCGAGGACCCGAAACTGCTCGCGGGCGACGGCCCGCTGGTGCTGGTCGACGACGAGTTCTCCACCGGCAACACGGTCCTCAACACCATCCGCGACCTGCACGAACGCCACCCGCGCGAGCGCTATGTGGTGGTCGCCCTCGTCGACATGCGCGGCCCCGTCGACCGCGACCGCCTCACCGCCTTCGCCGCCGAGCTCGGCGCCCGCGTCGACCTGGTCACCCTGGCGGCGGGCACGGTGGGGCTCCCGGACGGCGTCCTGGAGAAGGGCCAGGAGCTGGTGGCCCGCCACGAGGCCGCGGCGGCGACCGCCCGCCAGGAGGCCGGGGTGGGGACTGCCAGCCAGGAGGCCGCGGTGGCGACCGGCGCCTCCCCGGTGCCGGGGCCGTCCCCGGCTCCCCGACGGTCCCCGGCTGCCGGGCCGTCCCCTGCGCCGCCCGCGCCGCCCGCGCCGCCCGCCCCGCGCACGCCGCCCGCGCCGCTCGCGCCCCGCCGCGCCCCCGTCCGCGTCGACCTCGCCTGGCCGGCCGGAGTCCCCGACGGCGGCCGCCACGGCTTCACCCCGGAGCACCGGAACCGCCTCGAAGCGGCCCTTCCTGCCATGGCGGCCCGGGTCGCCGAGGCTCTTGCCGCCGGGGGGCCCGACGGCGCCGCCGCCGCGCCCCGTGTGCTCGTCCTCGGGTTCGAGGAGCTGATGTACGCGCCGCTGCGGCTCGCCGAGGAGCTGGAGCGGCGGGGGACGGACGTCCGCTACTCCACCACCACCCGCTCGCCCGTCCTCGCCGTCGACGACCCCGGCTACGCCATAAGGACCCGGCTCGTCTTCCCCGCGCACGACGCGCCCGCCGACGGCCCCGGCGAGCGGTACGCGTACAACGTCGCCGGCGGCGGCTTCGACGCGGTCGTCGCCGTCGTCGACTCCGTCGCCGACACCCCGGAGCTCCACGCCCCGGACGGCCTCCTCGCCCGGCTCGCCGCGCACATACCGCACGTGGTCCTGGCCGTCGTCCCCTCGTACGTGCCCCGGGCCGCCGAAGCCCCAGGCTCCCTCCGGAGCTCCGCCGGCCTCCCGGCCCAAGGCTCCCTCCGGACCTCCGCCGGCCTCCGGACTCCTGACGCCCTCCGGAGTCCCGACGCCCTCCGGACTTCCGACACCCCCCGGACTCCCGACGCTCTCCAGACTCCCGAAGCTCCCGAAAGGAGCTCCATGCTGCCCGAGCCCCTCCGCGGCCCCGCCTTCTCCTCGTACGCGCCCGAGGAGGTCGGCTGGCTGCTCCAGGACCTCTCGGACGTGGAGCTCGAGGCCCCGACCGAGGAGCGGGAAGAGGCCATCCAGAGCGGCGGCGCGCACTACGCCGAGTCGCTGCCCGTCGAGTACCAGCCCAGCGAGCGCTACCAGGAGCTGTTCCACAGCGCCCTGGAGGCATCCGCCGCCCGGATCGCCCGTGCCGTCGGCACCGTCACCGAGACGGTCCTGGCGGAGCGGGGCGCCCGGCGGCCCGGCCGGAGCCCCGTCCTCGTGTCCCTGGCCCGGGCCGGGACGCCCGTCGGCGTGCTGATGCGCCGCTGGGCGGAGCACCGGCACGGCCTGGCACTCCCGCACTACGCCGTCTCCATCGTGCGCGGCCGCGGCATCGACGCCAACGCGCTGCGCTGGCTCGCCGCACACCACGACCCGGCCGACGTCGTCTTCGTCGACGGCTGGACCGGCAAGGGCGCCATCACCCGCGAACTGGCCGCCGCCCTCCGGGAGTCCGGCGAGTTCCAGGGCTTCGACCCGGAGGTCGTGGTCCTCGCCGACCCCGGCTCCTGCGTGCGCACCTACGGCACCCGCGAGGACTTCCTCATCCCCTCCGCCTGCCTCAACTCCACCGTCTCCGGCCTGATCTCGCGCACCGTCCTGCGCTCCGACCTGGTCGGCCCGCACGACTTCCACGGCGCCAAGTTCTACCGGGAGCTCGCCGGCTCCGACGTCTCCGGCGCGTTCCTCGACGCCGTCGCCGCCCGCTTCGACGAGGTCGCCGACACCGTCGACGCCGACGTCAAGGAGCTCCTCGGCACCGACCGTACGCCCACCTGGGAGGGCTGGGCGGCCGTCGAGCGGATCAGCGAGGAGTACGGCATCCACGACGTCAACCTGGTCAAGCCGGGCGTCGGCGAGACCACCCGGGTCCTGCTCCGCCGCGTGCCCTGGAAGATCCTCGCCAAGCGGGGCGCCGGCGCTGACCTGGCGCACGTACGACTGCTCGCCGAGCAGCGCGGGGTACCGGTCGAGGAGGTCGACGAACTGCCGTACAGCTGCGTCGGCCTGATCCACCCCCAGTACACCAGGGGTGCGACAGGGGCCGACGGCAAGGCGGTGGTGACCCGATGAGTTCCTCTCGTACGCCCGCGGGCGGCTCCGCGCCCGTCCTGGTCGCCAGCGACCTGGACCGCACCCTCATCTACTCGACCGCCGCGCTCGCCCTCGGCATGCCCGACGCCCAGGCGCCCCGGCTGCTCTGCGTCGAGGTGCACGAGTCCAAGCCGCTCTCCTACATGACGGAGGAAGCCGCCGACCAGTTGCGGGCGCTCACCGAGGAGACCGTCTTCGTCCCGACGACCACCCGCACGCGCAAGCAGTACCAGCGCATCAGCCTCCCCGGCGGGGAGGGCGAGGAGGGCGGCGGCCGCCGCGGCGCCACCCCCACGTACGCGATCTGCGCCAACGGCGGGCACCTGCTGGTCGACGGCGTCACCGACCACGACTGGCACGCCGACGTGCTCCGCCGGATCGCCGACGCGTGCGCCCCGCTCTCCGAGATCCGCGCCTACTTCACCGCCACCACCGACCTGTCGTGGGTGCGCAAGCACCGCGTCGCCGAGGACCTGTTCGCCTATCTCGTGGTCGAGCGGGAACGGCTGCCGGAGGAATGGCTCGCGCGGTTCACCGAGTGGGCCGGCGAGCGCGGCTGGACGGTCTCGCTGCAGGGCCGCAAGGTGTACGCGGTGCCGAAGCCGCTCACCAAGAGCGCCGCCGTCCGCGAGGTCGCCCGGCGCACCGGTGCCGCCCTCACCCTGGCCGCAGGCGACTCGCTCCTCGACGCGGACCTGCTGCTCGCCGCCGACCGCGCCTGGCGCCCCGGCCACGGCGAACTCGCCGACGCCGACTGGACCGCGCCGCACGTGGAGGCGCTGCCCGAGCGGGGCGTGGCGGCGGGCGAGGAGATCCTGCGCCGCTTCCGGACGACGGCGAGGGAACAGGGGACCGGCTGGTTCAGGGCGCCCGACCTGCTGTCCCCCGGTCTGCCGTCGCCGGATCGTCTGTCGTCGGACCTTCCGCCGTCGGAGCTTCCGTCACCGGGTCTCACCTCACCGGGCCTGACGTCACCGGGTCTCACCTCACCGGGGCTTACGTCACCGGGCCTTCCGTCGTCGGGCCTTCCGAGGCCCGGTGCGCCCGCGCCCGGCGTGCTCCCCGACCCGGCCTGAGCGCCCGTACGATCCGCAGCGCGACGAAGCACACCGCCGCGACCGCCGCCGTGACGAGCACCGCCTTCGAGTAGACCGAGACGTAGTCGGTGACCTGCTCCCAGTTCTCGCCGAGGACGTACCCGGCGAGGACGAAGGCGGTGTTCCACAGCGCGCTGCCGAGGGCGGTGAGGGCGAGGAAGACCGGCAGCGGCATCCGTTCGACCCCGGCCGGCACCGAGATCAGACTGCGGAAGATCGGCACCATCCGGCCGAACAGCACCGCCTTCGTGCCGTGCCGGGCGAACCACGCCTCCGTCCGTTCGATGTCCGCGACCTTCACCAGCGGCAGCCGCGCGGCGATCGCGATCACCCGCTCCCGCCCGAACAGCGCGCCCACGCCGTACAGCGCGAGCGCGCCGACCACCGACCCGGCCGTGGTCCACAGCAGCGCGGCGAGCAGCCCCATCCGCCCGGTGGAGGCGGCGAAGCCGGCGAGCGGCAGGATCACCTCGCTGGGGAGGGGCGGGAACAGGTTCTCCAGGGCGACGGCGAGGCCCGCACCGGGCGCGCCGAGGGTGTCCATCAGGCTGTTGATCCAGGTTTCCATGCCGTCGACGCTAGGAATCCGGGCGCCGGGGCGGACTGCTGCCGGCCGCAGGGATCGGTGTGGTTTTCCGCAGGGTGCGCGAGCGCGGGGCCCGCTAGCGTGGACGATCATGAGAGATCTGGGGGCGGACGACGGGCGGCAGGGGCCGCGGACGGCTGCGGCGAGCGGGGGAGGGACGGTGACGGCCTCGGGGCGGCAGACGGCGGCGGCCAGGGCCGCGGCCATGCTCCCCCCGACCGGGGCTGCGGGACCGGGCGAGGGCTCGGCCGGGCCTGCCGGGCTGGGTGCGGGCTCGGATGAGGATGCCGAGCGGGGTGTGGGGTCGGCCGGGGCTGCGGGGCCGGGTGAGGGCTCGGATGAGGATGCCGAGCGGGGCGCGGGGGCGGCCGGGGCTGCCGGGTCGGGTGCGGGCTCGGCCCCCTGGCGACGTACGGCTGCCGCGCCCCTGACCGCGGCCGCCAGGCCCTTGACCGCCGCAGCCGCGCCTCTGCCTCTCACCGCCGCGCCCCTGTCCCTCGCCGCCGCCACCGCCCTGCGCACGGCGGCCGGTCTCGCGCTCGGCGCCGTCGCCGTGCTCCTGGAAGCGGTGGCCGCGCTCGCCGTGCTCCCGCTCGTGGCGTGGCCGCGCGGCCGGCGGGCGGTGACGGCGGCGGCCGGTCGGGTCGTGGGGCTGGAGCGGTGGCGGCTCGACCGGTTCCTCGGCGTCCGCGTCCCGCCGTACGGGCCGGGGCGGGCGCGCACGGTCCCGTACCTCCTCGCGCGCTGGCCGATCGGGCTCCTCGGCGGGATCGTCCTCGGCTGCGCGGCGATCGGACTCGCGTATCTCGGCTTCGCGCTCGCCGGCTGGCTCTTCGTCGACCTGCGGGAGCCGCTGATGGTCGTCCTCGGCGGCCTCGGCGGGCTGCTCCTCCTCTTCCTCGCGGGCCAGGGCATCGGCCAGGTGGCGCGCATGGACGGGGCACTGGCGCTGCGGATGCTCGGGCCCAGCCAGGCCGACGCGCTGGAGGCCCGGATCGCCGAACTCGCCGCGAGCCGCGCCGAGATCATGGACGTCGTCCACGAGGAACGCCGCCGTATCGAGCGCGACCTCCACGACGGCGTGCAGCAGCGGCTCGTCGCCCTCGGCATGCTCATCGGCCGCGCCCGCCGCAGCCAGGACCCCGAGCGCGCCGCCGAACTGCTGTTCCAGGCCCACGAGGAAAGCCGCCGCGCGCTCGCCGAACTGCGCGAGGTGGCCTGGCGGGTGCACCCCGCGATCCTGGACCAGGCGGGCCTGCGGACCGCCCTGGAGGCGGTCGCCGAGCGCGGCCCGCTGCCGGTGCGCCTCGACTACGCCGTCGCCCGCGACCGGGACCTGCCGAAGGCGGTGGAGACGGCCGCGTACTTCGTCGTGTCGGAGGCCGTGACGAACGTGGTCAAGCACGCCGGGGCGAGCGCGGTGGAGGTTCGAGTGACATGGGAGGACGGGGAGTTGGACGTACGGGTACGGGACGACGGCGGCGGTGGCGCGGACCCCGGCGGCAGCGGTCTGGCCGGCCTGGCGAGCCGGGTCGCCGCGCTCGACGGGCGGCTCGTGGTGGACAGCCCGGCCGGCGGGCCGACGGAGATCCGGGCGGTGCTGCCGTGCGCGTGATGCTGGCCGAGGACTCGACCCTGCTGCGCGAAGGGCTCGTACGGCTGCTGGCGGAGGAGGGCCACGAGGTGCGGGCCGCCGTCGGCACCGCCGTCGAACTGCTCGCGGCCGTCGAGGCGGACCCGCCGGACGTGGTCGTCGCCGACGTCCGCATGCCGCCCACCCACACCGACGAGGGCCTGCGCGCCGCGCTGGAGATCCGCTCCCGGCTGCCGGAGGTGGGAGTCCTGGTGCTGTCGCAGTACGTGGAGAAGCGGTACGCGACGGAGCTGCTGACCGGCGGGGCCGCGGGCGAGACCGGGACCGGCGGCGAGAGGGCGGCCGGCGGCGGGAGCGGGGCCGGGGTCGGGGGCCGGGGCGGAGGTGGGAGCGGGGCTGCGGTCGGGGCCGGGGGCCGAGGCGGCGTGGGGTATCTGCTGAAGGACCGGGTGGCGCAGGTCGACGAGTTCCTGGACGCCCTGGAACGGGTGGGGCAGGGGCGCACGGCCTTCGATCCGGAGGTCGTACGCCGCCTGCTCGTCCGCTCGTCCCACACCGACCCGCTGGCCCGCCTGACGCCGAGGGAATCGGAGGTGCTCGCGGCGATGGCGCAGGGCCACACGAACGCGTCGGTGGCGGCGCGGCTGCACGTGTCGCGCAGCGCGGTGGAGAAACACATCAACGCGATCTTCGACAAGCTGGGACTGACGGGCCGGAGCGACGGCTACAGCAGGCGGGTGCTGGCGGTGCTCAGGTACCTGGACAGCTGACGTCGCCGCACCCGGCCCCGGCCGCGCGCTCCCTGCCGTGTGCGGGATCTAGCCGCAGCAGCCCCCGCCGCAGCAGCCGCCACCGCCACCGCCTCCGCCCGCGGAGGGACCGGCCTGGGCGGCGGTGCCGCCCACGGCGACGGCGGAGAGCAGCTTCACGGTGTCGTCGTGCCCGGCGGGGCAGGCGGCGGGAGCGGAGGACTCGGCCATCGGACGGCTGAGCTCGAAGGTGTCGCCGCAGGTGCGGCAGCGGTACTCGTAACGGGGCATGGCCCCAGGTTACGGCGTCGGGTCAGGGCTTCGCCCGCTCCTCGCGGATCCGCTCGACGACAGCGTGGGCGGTCGCGCGGATCGCCTCCAGCTCGGTGAGGAAGGCCCAGTAGTCGGGGTGACGGCCGGTGCCGAGGGAGGCGACGGCCCGGTCGAGCCGGGCGACGGCGGCGTCGAGGGGCTGGGCGTGCCGGGGGTCGGGGGTGGTGCGGCCGGCCATGGCGAGCCGCTGGGCGTCGCGGAGGGCGAAGCGGGCCCGGTCGATGTCGGCCTGCGGGTTCTTGGCGACGGCGTCGAGGCGGCGCAGCCGTTCGCCGGCGGCGGAGACTCCCTCGTCGGCGGTGTTGAGCAGGGCGCGGGCGGTGGCGAGCAGCGCGGTGGCGTCGGGCCAGCGCTGCTCCTCACGGGCCTTCGCCGCCTCCGCGAGCCGGTCCTCGGCCTGCCGTGCGGCGGTGACGGCCTGTTCCGGCACGTGCTGGAGGTCCTGCCAGCAGGCGGCGGAGAAGCGGCGGCGCAGCTCGGACAGGACGGGTTCGACCCCTTCGGCCCGGGTGGTGAGGGCCTGGGCGCGGGTACGCAGCGACACGAGCCGCTTGTCGATCTCCGCGGCCCGCTCCGGGAGGCGTTCGGCCTCGGCCCGTACCGCCTCGGCCTCACGCAGCACCGTGTCGGCGCGCTGCAGCGTGGCGGTGACACCATGCCGCCCGGCGCCTTCGTTGAGCCGGGTCAGCTCGGGCCCGAGGCGGGCGAGCCGGAGGGCGAGGTCGTCGGCGCGCAGACCCTGCTCCCGGACCCTGTCGAGAGCGGTGCTCGCGGAGCGGAGCGCCGCTCGCGCCCGCTCGACGGCGGGCGCGAGCCGGGCCAGCTGGGTCTCCGCCCGGTCGAGCAGCGGGGCGAGCCCCTGCTCGAACCGGTCCAGCTCGCCCTTGACCCGCACCAGCTCGTCCCTGGCCCGCTCCAGCTCCGTACGGGCACGCCCGGCGGTCGCCGCGTCCAGCTCGTCCCGGTCCAGGTCATGCGCGTCGACGGCGGTGATGTAGCCGTGGCTGACCTCGTCGATCCGCCGCCCGAGCGCCGCGAACCCCTCCGCGGCGCGCCGGGCGTCCGCCGAGTCGTCCACGGCCGTGATCGTCTCGATGGAGATCCTGAGCCCGCGCTGAGCGGTGTCGAGCTCGTAGAACGCGGCCGCGGCGGCGTCCTTCGCCGCCTGCGCCTCGGCCCGCCGGCTCTCGTCCCGCCCCCCGAACCACCGCCGGGTCCTCTCGGTCGCCACGTCGCCCTCTCCCCGTGCTGTGTCCGCCGCCCTGCCGGGTCCGGTTCATTGTCCCACCTGGTGAGGACGACGACACGGCCCGATCAGTTCACCCGGGTATCGGTTTGCGGCACCCACCGGTCGGCCATGTACGCTGTTGCCTCATTCCACGGGTGCGTAGCTCAGGGGTAGAGCGCTGCTCTTACAAAGCAGATGTCGGCGGTTCGAAACCGTCCGCGCCCACCAGTGCAAAGGCCCCCAGCCGATCATGGCTGGGGGCCTTTGACATCCACATCTGACATCAACGGGGACGGTTGGTCACGCCCGGGGACGGCCCCCGAGCAGCCGGTCCATGTGACTCACGGCCTCGCGCTGGGTGTCCTGGACGACGTGCGTGTAGACGTTCATCGTCACGGCGATCTGGCTGTGTCCGAGGATCTCCATCACGACGCGGGGCGGGACGCCGGCGGCGGTCAGGAGCGTCGCCGTGCCGTGCCGGGCGTCGTGTAGCCGGACGACGCGGAGACCGGCGTTCTTGGCGACGCGGGGAACGAGCGGTAGAGGTTGCGCGGCTCGATGGGCTGGCCCGGTGCGCGTGGCGTCCGCGAGGTCTGAGAAGAGACCGGCATTCGCGTCGAGGTGCACGAGCTGGCTGGGGTCTACCAGAACAGGACGCGGGGCATCGTCGCCCTGGTCTTCCGATGCGGGCCCGCGGGCGGCGCCGAGCGCACGTCGGACGAGTCGACGGCGGTCGAGTGGCTGACGTCGGCGGAGGTCGAGGAGCGCATGGCCGAGGTCTTCACGACTCTCGTGCAGCCCCTCATGGATGGGGAGGTCTCCGCGCAGGAGGGGAGGACATCCTGGAGGACCTAAGGCGCGGCCTGGTGTGCCCTCACATCAGCGACTACATCATCTGGGACTTCGATCCGGGGCTGACTGCCGAGTAGGTCGTCGACAGGGCACCGGCCTACAAGCCGATCGCCCTCTGAGGGCAGTGCGGTAAGACTTTCTCTACTTCATCAAGGCACCCGCCGCGCATGGCGCGGCGCGCGCGGCCCGTCGCCCGGGCCTGCGCTCCTGTCTCCGCCCCGCTCCAGCCCGACCGCCGGCCGCACGCCTGACAGCTCGGGTTGATGGGTGGGGAACGCCGCTGTGGCTGGGGCGGTCGGCTCCACGGCTTTAGGCAGCCACTTTGGGCGAGCCTCTAAGATCATGGCCCCCACGTCGTGCTTTACCGGGCAGGTCCACAGACTGCCCGACGCGCCGGAAGCTTACGGGGCCATGATCACTCGCCCCAAAGCAGCTCCCGCCCAAAGCCGCTCCGCCGACCTTCTTTAAGTCTCACTGCCGTGGTCCAAGTCGAAGCGGTAAACCGTATAGCTTGTCCCATCTTCATCGGTAACCGTCTGTTGCGCCCGTTCAATCAGCTCAACCACGTCAGCATAAGCCTCCCTGTCTCCATCGTAACGGTAGAGGACTCTAAGCTGGAACGGGTCCTCCTTCTCCTCAATCTCTTCCCGCCGGGACTGAATAACAGATTTCAATTCATCATGCCAGCCAAGCTCTTCAAGAGCCCGAATCTCCCACCAAAGATCACCCTCTGCCCTGGCTTCCTTCAACGCCTCAATAAAAAGCCCCTCGACCAGGCCGCTCTGTACGATCTCTTTCAAATAAAAGGCCGCAGCGAAGGGACGCCGATCATCAAGGTCCTCGATGATTCCATTGACGTACGCGCGCACCGCATCCTGCGTTTTCCCTAGAGTTCTGAATAGTCGAGCAAGCTGCGTCTGACTTGCATGAGGGCCCTGCGAGAGACGTCGAACCTCTCGCCGAATCACCTCTTCAGGAATATTCTCAGACTTCCCTTGCTCTTCACGGAGGAGGCAGTGCATTTCATCTGAAACTCCTGATGTGATCGCTTTCTCGGTGTACTTGTCGCGGAGCTCAGTATTCCCGATCGCGGCATAATGCAGAGCGAGGTCCGCCCAATCCTCCTTTTCCAGGTTGATCTCCGCAACCGACGTCGCTAGCCGTAGTTCAAGCTCCCTGTCTTCCAAGTCAGAGATTTCAGGTGCACTTGATCTCCTAGACTCAGCCACAGTGCCGATCCAATGATCTCGGTAGAGTCGCACCTGATCGGCATCCAGCTTCCTACCGAAACCGCCTCTGATCTGAGTTAAGTCATGGCAGTCTAGACACAGGACCGCGAGATTGGTGAACTTATTATTTGAGGGGTCATCATCAATATGATGAATCTGAATCGGCTTCCCTTTTGCCCGACAGACGCAGCAGGTCCTATCGGCTGCAAAAAGTACTTGAGCAGCAAGCTCGGACGGAATTCTGACCCGATTCTTCTTGGCAGGCATGGGATGATTTTAGGACGCTAGGTCAGTCTGCATGGTCTGTTCGTTGAAACAAGTTGCCGTCGTACACCAGAGGCACGGTCGGCGCTACACGACAACGTCCGCACCCTTGTTGCCCCCAACGTAAAAGCGCCCTCCCAGGCCGTCCTCGGGCAGTGGAAGGGCGCTCAACGATGCCTCAACGTCGACAACTGCCAATAGCTCAGCAGCAGGTCAGAACGTTGATCGATAAGGCGGCCGCAGGTCACGGCCACGCGTGATCAGTTGTGGCTGACCTGACCGCTGCTAGGCAGCGCGTGGGTTGGCCGATGGAAGGAGCGGTTCGTGGCGGTGCCAGATGAGGTAGCGGTCCTCGCGGCGAAGCTCTGCTGACCCCCACTCAACCCGCATGACCCCCTGCGTCATTGAGCAGGCGTACGCCACGATGATCAGCCGTAGCTCGGACGGAAGAAGCGCGATGTCGGGGTGCAGATGCTGTTCCTCCAGCTCCTCCAGGCCGAGGTCAAGTGACTGCTGCATCGGCTCTGGGCCGTGGCGCCGGATTAGGTCAGCTCGGAAGCCGACAGCCTTCCGAAGTCTGGCCGCTGTGACCGGCACATCCTTCTTCGCATACCGGATGGGATAGATGACGTTGCTGCCGACGACCATGACCGTGCGCCCCTGTAGCCGCCGGGCTACTGCTGCCTCGAGCGGCGCCAGGCCGGCGGCAAGCGTCTCGTATTGTGCCGCATGGAGCCCATGGCCGTAGGCTTCCAGGGTCTGGGTGTGGACCCCTTCGTGGCCGTTACGTGCCCTGTCGTGGGCTTCCACGAGGCACGCGGGGATCGTCTTGGCCAGCTGGCCGGCCGCGGTGCCGAAAGTCGCTCTGGCCCAGGGTGTTACTGCACTCACAGGCGTCGCCCTCCCCCTGCGTTGTCAGAACGCCGAGCTGCATGCTCACCACGGTGTGGGAGACGGCTCCGGCTTGCAAGAGGGCACTGATGCACAGGCCGCGTTCGCGCACATCCGCTGACATCCCCAGCTGACATCAACGCGGGCGGACACCCGCAGCTTTGGGCGGCCCTTGAGGCGTGCCGACGCCCGGGGCACAACCAGTCGTGAAGGGAGCCCGGGCGAACTTACAAAGCAGATGTCGGCGGTTCGAAACCGTCCGCGCCCACCGTGACGAAGGCCCCCTGCCGATCATGGCAGGGGGCCTTCGACGTCTCCGTCCGGCATCGACGGGAGCTGCCCTTCAGCCGGCGGTGCCGTCTCCTGAGCAGGATCCATGTGACACCGGCTGTGCTCGAGGATCTCCGTCACGACGCGGGGGCCGACCGAGTGGACACGCAATCCAGGTGTCGTGGACGAGCTCACCGGCGTCTACAAGCCGCGTGCGGGAGGAAAGGGTCCCTGGCTCACGGATCCGCGCGCCGAACAACGCCCCAGGTCAGGCAACAGGCCCGCCCTCCGCTCTCCGGAGGGAGCATGATGCGTCTCCGCACCCACATGTCCAGAGGGGGGCCACGCAGACATGATGCAACGCAAGCCGTCCGCCAAAGTAGCCGGCATCGGCGTGACGCAGACCCGGCTCGCAGTCGAGGACGAACTGGGTTGGCTCTTCCGGGAGCAACCGGCAGAGGATTTCGGCATCGACGCGCATGCCGAGGTCGTCGACGGGGAGCGGGTGAGAGGCCGACTGCTCGCCTTGCAGATCAAGAGCGGCTTGAGCTGGTTCAGAGAACGGGGCGAAGGCGGTTGGTGGTTCCGGCCAGATGCCGCACACGTGGAGTACTGGACGAATCACTCCTTGCCCGTCGTGGTCGTGCTTTACCACCCAGAGAGCAAGCGCTGCTACTGGCAGCTGGTCAACCGGGAGACGCTCGTCGAAACGTCCAGCGGGAGCTGGAAGTTGCTGGTACCCGAGGCTCACGTGCTCGACGGGACTGCGAGAGCGGCACTGAGTCAGGCTGCCGAGGGTGACCCGTACACACTCCGCATTCGGGAACTACAGCTCGCGCGTCCGTGGATGAGGATGCTGCTGGAGGGCGTGCGACTCGTGATCGACATCGAGGAGTGGGTGAACAAGACTTCGGGACGCGGCACCATTGCTCTGGGCGTGGACAACGAGGACGGCGGAAGTCCTGAGCCGATTGCCAGTTGGACCGTTTTTCTGGGGCGGTCGAGCTACGTCGAAGTAGTTCCGAAGCTTTTCTCCTGGGCGGATGTAAGCCTGCATGAGGAAACCTACGACGACGCCGAATACGATGACTATCCGTACGAACGGGACGACTGGGGGGCCCTGCACCCCTACATGAACCCCTCCGGCGAGGTCGATTTCTACCGGCTGGAGCTGACTCTGAACGATCTGGGCCGAGCCTTCCTGCTGGTGGACCGATTCGCCATGGAAGGACCGCGACAGTTGACTGCCTAGGGGAGGCGACGAGCCCCTCGCCTTGGGCGGGCACCCTCGACGGTGGCCCAGACGTCTCCGCCCTGCGTGTCGCGGTCGAAGGCTGAGCACGGGCAATGTCGGCCATGCCGTGGCATGTGAAGGGTTCCGCTCCAGGCGGACCCCGTGCGGCGGGCCGAGGCCCCGCCAGGCGGCAGGGCCTCGGGGGCGGGGTGTCAGCAGCTCTCGCCGAACTTCACGGCCGTCAGCGTCACCGGTTGGCCGTCGAGCCTCGTGCCCGGGGCCGGGGTCTGGGTGCAGACCTGCCAGTTGGACTCCATGAGGACCATGCGGCCCTGGGCGGAGGCGTCGGTGACGGTGAGGCTCGTCGAGGTGTCCAGGGACTGGCGGGCGACCTTCACGGACTTGCCCGTGAAGTCGGGCATGGTCGAGGCGGTCGTCGGTTCGGTGCCGCCCGCGTCCTCGGGCGGGCAGGTCTCCTCCAGCTTGACCGTGGCGAAGTCGACCTTCGTGTCCGTCGGGTGCTCGCCGGGAGCCGGGGTCTGACCGCACACCTTCCAGTTCCGGTCGAGGGCCTGAAGGCGGCCCCGGCCCAGGGCGTCATGGGAGTGCAGGTTGTGGAAGCCGGCGGCCTGAGCCTGGTCCTGGGCGGACTGGAGGCCCTTGCCCGTCATGTCGGGCAGGGCCGCCGGCTTCGCCCCCGCCTCGGGCGCGGCGGTGGTCCGGGTGGCGGGGGGCTTGTCGCCGGGGGGCGTGCCGCTGTCCTCGCAGGCGGTGGCGGTCAGGGCGAGCGCCGCGGCGGCGACGAGGGCGGTGGTGAGGTGCTTGCGCATCTCGCCAGACTGCCGGACGCGTACGGCCCGTGGGGGTACGACCCTCTCGTGACACAGTTCGGTGACCGTCGTCGCCCCGCGGCCGCCACCGTACGGGCGGGGTCCGGCCGCGGCGTCGTGCCGCCTTGACGTGTTCATAGCGGGGGCGGTGTACTCCGGCGCATGGAAGACGTGGGGGACGCGCCCGAAGGGCAGGCGTGGAGCGGGGTCATGACGCCGCAGCGGTATGTGGACGAGCGGCTCGCGCAGTACCAGGAGTGGTACGACCGCAAGGCCACCAAGATGAAGGCGATGCACCTGCGGATGCGGACCGTCTCCGTGGTCGGGGGTGCGCTGGTGCCCGTGCTCGTGAACCTGGACGTCGGGTTCGCGCGGATCACCGCGACCGTCCTCAGCCTCATCGTGGTCGCGTCGGTGTCGCTGGAGAGCGTCTACCGCTACCGCGAGCAGTGGAAGAACTACCGGTCGACCGAGCAGCTCCTCGGGCACGAGCGCGTGTACTTCTCCGCCCGGGTCGGGCCGTACCACGGACTGTCCGACCGGAACGCGTTCACCACCCTCGTCGCCCGCGTGGAGAAGGCGATCGCCAGCGAGAACTCGGCGACGCTCAACGTCATGACCCTCGGCGGGCAGGTCAGCACCGAGCTCCAGCAGTACGGGCTGCCCACCCAGCGCCAGGGCGAGGCGGCGGGCGCGTGACGGGCCTGCGCGTCACCGTCCTCGGCTCCGCCACCCCCTATCCCGCCGCCGGCAACCCCTGCTCCGGCTACCTCCTGGAGGGCGGCGGCGTCCGCGTCTGGGTCGACGCCGGCAGCGGAACGCTCGGAGAGCTGCGGCGGTACGTGGCACTCGGCGACCTCGACGCCGTATGGATCTCGCACCTGCACGCCGACCACTGCGCCGATCTGCTCACCGCCTTCTACGGGCTGCTCTACGCCGACGTACGCCGGGACGCTCCCTTGCCGCTGTTCGGGCCGCCCGGCACCGCCGACCGGCTGGCCGGCTTCCTCACCAACGGGCCACACCGCAGCCCCGTCGAAAGCGCCTTCGCCTTCACCGAGTCGTACGACGGGCAGCGCACCCGGCTCGGAGGGCTGACGCTGCTCACTCGCGCCGTCGAACACGGAGGGCTGCCCGCCTTCGGCCTTCGCGTGGAGGCGGGCGAGGGGGCGGACGTGGAGACGAGCGAGGGTGCGCGCGAAGGGGCGAAGGGCGCCGAGCCGGTCGTGTTCGCGTACTCCGGGGACAGCGAGCCCTGCCCCGCGCTCACCGAACTCGCCTGCGGCAGCGACCTCCTCCTCTGCGAGGCGGACGGAGCAGGGCCCGGGCACCACACGCCCGAGGAGGCCGGGCGGACCGCCGCCGACGCCGGGGCCGGGCGGCTGCTCGTGACCCATGTGGGGCCGGCGATCGCGCCGGAGGCGGCGGTGCGGGAGGCGGCCGGGGCATTCGGCGGGCCGGTCGAGTACGCCGCGCCCGGCCGGACCTTCACCGTCACCGCCCCGGTCACGCGTCGAAGTCGTACTCCAGGACGTACGAGGCCGAGTCCAGCGTCATCTCGTTGAACTCGACCGCGGCTCCGGCCTCCGTCACCGCCGTCCGGCTGATGAGGATGACCGGGGTGCCGGGACCGAGCGCCAGCCGGGCGGACTCCTCCGCCGTCGGCATCCGGCAGCGGATCTCCTCCCGGAAGCGGACCGGCCCGTGGCCCCGTTCGGCGAGCCGGGCGTAGGTGCCGCCGGGGCCGGTGTCCGGCTCCGTGACGGCCGTGCCCGCGGCGAGAGCCGCCGGAAGGTACGAGACGGAGACGAGCACCGGTTTCCCGTCCAGCACGAACCGCCGGCTGCGCACGCACACCGGCTCGTCGGGCGAGCCCAGGCCGAGGATCCCGGCCACCCGCGGCCCGGCGGGGGCGGCCGGGGTCACCTCGATCTGGTCGACGACGAGCGCACGGTCCTCGATGTCGGCCGACCAGACCGAACGTCCGTTGCCCCACTGGTCGCGGCCCAGCCGGGGAATGCCCCGGCGGCGTACCGGACGGAAGGAACGGACGAAGACACCGGCGCCCCTACGGGCCTCGGCGAGACCCTCGTCGCGCAGGACGGACAGGGCCTGGCGGGCGGTCATCCGGGCCACGTCGTAGGTGGACATCAGATCGTTCTCGCCGGGGAGCCGGTCACCCGGCGCGAAGGTGCCCGACTGGATCGCGGTTCTCAACTCGTCGGCGATCCGCTGGTACTTGGGTCGCCGGCCGCTCTCCTGGTCAGTCATGGGTGGACCACTCCCTTCCGTCTGCGGGACACCCTACGGCGCGTTTCTCGGGCCCGGTGCACACGTGTGCGCGGGCCCGCGCGGCCGGTCCATCCTTCGGGCGACTTCTCTAGAGACGCGTTGACACCGGGAGGTCTCCGGGCTTCCCTGGGGTCTGTCGATCTCCACAGCCGCTGGCCCAGCAGCCGGAACGGAGGGATGCGTGCAGCCCGTGCCCGAGGTCGGAGACCTCGTACGTGACACCGCCACCGGTCGGGTCGGTTTCTACGTCGACAGCGTCGCCGGCCGCTTCCTGATCCGCCCGGTGCGCGGCGGCCGCGCGTGGGAGGCGGAACCCGCCGACGTACAGCTCGCCACGCCCCTGCGGGAGCTGCGCGCCCGGGCCGCCGAGATCAACGCCCGGAGCCGGCGGAGCCTGGGGATGTGAGGCCGGGGTGCGAGGCGGAGGCGTGAGCGCGGGGGTTTGGGCGCGGGGTCGTGAGCCGGGGTCGTGAGCTGGGGGCGTGCGCCGGAGATGTGGCCGGGCGATGCGATGGGGATGTGGGCGGTGGGGCGTGGCCGGGCGACCTGGCGGGGTGGCGTGACTGGGGCGAGCGTGGTCCGAGGTCTGGCCCGGGGCTGACCTGGGGGCCTGGCGTGGGGGCGGAGGCTCGACAGCGTCGGGATGCTGTACGGCCCGGGGCCCGGTCCGGCCCGGGGGCGAGGGCCTGACGGCGTCGGAGCGGCGTTGTCAGTGGGGCGCGTCACACTGGAGGCATGTGCCGCAGCATCAAGACACTCCGACCGCCCGCCCTGCCCCACGAGGCCACCGAGGACGACGTGCGCGCCGCCGCGCTGCAGTTCGTCCGCAAGGTCTCCGGCTTCCGCGCGCCCGCCGCGCACAACCGGGAGGTGTTCGACCGGGCCGTGGACGAGATCGCCGAGGCCACGGCCCGGCTCCTCGACGACCTGGAGATCCGCGGTGGGCATCCGGCGCGGCCGGTCAGGCCGCCGGAGCGGGAGCCGCAGCCGGACGCCGTATGACACAGGCCGCCAGCGTGCCCGCCAGGAAGAGCGCCAGGACCGGTACGCAGGCGCCGAGCCAGGTCGCGCCCAGCCAGCGGCCGCCGAGCCAGCCGAGGCCCACGCCGTAGGTCGCCCACACCACGGCCGCCAGGGCCGACCAGGGCAGGAAGTCGCGCAGCCGGCGCCCGGTCGCGCCCGCGCCGAGGGAGACGACCGAGCGGCCGGCGGGGGCGAAGCGGGCCAGGACGACGAGCAGGCCGCCGCCGCGGGCCAGCGTCTCGCCGAGACGATCCTGCGCCACGGCGAGGCGGCGCGAGCGGGTGACGGCGCGACCGAGCCGTGTCCCGCCGCGCCGGGCCAGGCGGTACGCGGCGAGGTCGCCCAGCACCGAGGCCGTGGCCGCACAGAGGAGGAGGGGGAGCAGGGCGGGCGCGTACGGCACCTCGGCGACGGCCCCGGCGGCTCCGGCCGTCGTCGCCGTGGCGGCTCCGGCGGCGGCCGTGGCGGCGGTGACCACGAGGATGCCGCTCGGCAGCACCGGCAGAAAGACGTCGAGCAGGATCGACGTCGTCACCGCCGCGTAGATCCACGGGCCCGCGGTCAGCGACTGCAGTGACCACCCCGTGCCGTCGAGCACGTTCACAGCGCCAGAGCCTACGCGGGGGGCACCGGGCCGCCGCCGACGGGGCGGTGGATCGGCCCCAGGCCAGGGCCCAGGGCCCAGGACACAGGGCCCATTGCCCGTGGCCCGCGGCGGCCCACGGCCCGGCCCACGGCCTCGGGCTCTGCGGCCCAGGGCCCCACGGCTCAGGGCCGTGGGACCCTGGGCCCCGCCGCCCCACGCCCCGCTCCCTCCGCGGCCGGCCGCCGACCGCCGATCCGCCTACGCGGCCGCGCTCACGCGGTGACCGGCGACGCCGGCTTCTGCTTGTCCTCCTCCGGGCGTTCGCCGGAGGTCGCCCCACGGGGGCGGAAGAGGCCGTCGAGGGCGAGGGCGCCCGGGCCCGTGAAGACGAGGAGGAGGAAGGCCCAGCAGAAGAGGGCGGCGGGCTCGCCGGCGTTCTGGAGGGGGAAGAGGGCCTGCGGCTGGTGGACGTCGAAGTACGCGTAGGCCATGGAGCCGGAGGCGAGGAACGCCGCGCCGCGGGTGCCGAGGCCCAGGATGACCAGGGCGCCCGCGACGAGCTGGATGACGGCCGCGTACCAGCCCGGCCAGCTGCCGGTCGGCAGGGTCGCGCCGGTGCCGCCGGCGCCCCCGAGCACGCCGAAGAGCGAGGCGGCGCCGTGGCAGGCGAAGAGCAGGCCGATGACGATCCGGAAGAGGCCGAGCGCGTAGGGCTGGGCCTGGTTCAGGCGGCTCGCAAGCGAGTTCATGAGGGGAAGGACTCCTTCGGTCCGGGCCGCGCGAGACGCGCGGGCCGTGGGGGACGGTGCACCGATGAGGCCCTCAGGTTAGGCACCCCTCACTATTACTTGCAAGTTCAACAACAAGCCCTTCGCGCGCCGTCGCGGAATCAGCAGCCGTTGAGGACCGACTGCAGCGCGCTCTTCTCCGCCGAGTCGACGCTGAGGTTCCAGTGGTACTTGACGTGCACCCACATCCGCGCGTACATGCAGCGGTACGAGATCCGCGGCGGCAGCCACTCCGCCGGGTCCTGGTCGCCCTTCGCCTGGTTGACGTTGTCGGTGACCGCGATGAGCTGCGGGCGCGTCAGGTCGTTGGCGAAGGACTGCCGCTGGCTGGTGGTCCAGGAGTTGGCGCCCGAGCGCCAGGCCTCGGCCAGCGGGATGACGTGGTCGATGTCGACGTCGGAGGCGAGGGTCCAGGTGGCCCCGTCGTACTCCGAGTACCAGCTTCCGCTGACCGCCGCGCAGTTGGAGTCGGTCACGACGTTGACGCCGTCCCGCTTGAGCACCACCTCGCGGGTGTTGCAGGTGCCGGACTGGGTGATCCAGTGCGGGAAGAGGTCCCGGCTGTAGCCGGTGGAGGAACCTTCCGCCTTCACCGTCAGCGAGCTCAGGTACGTACGGGCGGTGGCCGCGCTGACCGGGGTCGGCGGGGCGGCCTGGGCGGCCGGGGCGGTGGCGAGCAGGCCCGTGGCGGTGACGGCGGCGGAGGCGGCGAGGACGGCTATTCGACGCGCGTAGACGCGGGCGGCGGACATGCGAACTCCCTTGATGTGGGGGGACCTTGCCGGACGGCTCGGTCAGCGTGGCGGCACCGGGTTTCCGTGGGGGGTGCGCCAGGTAACAGCGTGGCGACATGCACACGTCACATCAAGGGTGCGGGCGTGAGGAATCGGAGGTGGGGAGTGGAGGTGCGGAGTGGAGGTGAGGAACCGGAGGTGGGAGTCGGGCGAGGAAGCGAGCGAGGGTTGGGGTGAGGAATGGAGTGGGGGATCGGGCGCGACGTGCGGTCGGGAACCGGGGGAGGGATGGGCGCGTTCCGGCGGTCGTGCGGGGACGGACGGAGGGGGCGCGCACCCTAGGGTTGAGCCGTGCTCCTGGACGTGAATGTCACCTTCGGTGCGGTTCTGGCCGTCCTGCTCGCCGTGGCCGCCGGAGTCGTCGCCCTCGCCCGGCTCGGCCGCGCCCGCGACACCCTGGTCGCCGGAGCGCGGGCGGCCGTCCAGCTCGTCGCCGTCTCCCTCGTGATCGGCTGGGTCGTCCGCTCGCTGCCCCTGCTGCTCTGCTTCCTGCTGCTCATGTACGCGGTGGCGGTACGGACCGCCGGCCGGCGCGTCGTCCCGGCGCCCGGCCGTGCCTGGCGGTGGGCCGCGGTCCCCATCGCCGCCGGTGTCGCCCCGGTCGTCGCCGCGCTCCTGCTCACCGGCCTCGTCCCCCCTCAGGGGATCACCCTGATCCCCGTCACCGGCATCCTCATCGGCGGCGCGCTCACCGCCACCGTCCTCGCCGGGCGCCGCGCGCTCGACGAGCTGTCCCAGCGGAAGGGCGAGGTGGAGGCGGGGCTCGCGATCGGCCTCATGGAACGCGACGCCCGCCTCGAGGTGGCGCGCGAGGCCGCGTCGGACGCCCTGCTGCCGGGCATGGACCAGACCCGGACGGTCGGACTCGTCACCCTTCCGGGCGCGTTCGTCGGCATGCTCCTCGGCGGTGCGTCACCGCTGCGCGCGGGCGCGGTGCAGCTCTTCGTGCTCGTCGCGCTGCTGCTCGTCCAGGCGGTGGCGGTCGCCGTCACCCTGGAGCTCGTCGCCCGGGGCCGGCTCGTCCGTCACCAGCCGGAGCCGGACGCGTCGGAGCTGGACGCGCCGGAGCCGGAGCGGAACGCATCGGAGCGGGATGCGGGTGAGGGCCCGCCCGCGTCCGGCCCGGATGCGGAATCCGTACCCGTACGGGAAGAGGAGGGGGAGTCCTCGCGGGCTACGCCGCCCGCGCGGCGGAGAAAGCGAGCGTGATCGTCCCGTCGGCGCCCGGCTCCACCCGTACGCCGGTGAGATCCGCTACGTGGACGTCGGGGGCGAAGGCGGCGGCCCGCGGGCCCACGCCGACCACCCGCATGCCGGCCGCGCGGCCCGCCTGGATGCCCGCCTCGGAGTCCTCGAAGACGACGCAGTCCTCGGGCGCGAAGCCCAGCGCGGCCGCCCCCTTGAGGAAGCCCTCCGGGTCCGGCTTGCTCGCGCCCACGCACTCGGCGGTGACCCGGGTGTCCGGCATCGCGAGGCCCGCCGCGCCCATCCGGGCCCGGGCCAGCGCCTCGTCGGCCGAGGTGACGAGGGCGTGCGGCAGGGCCGCGAGCGCGGCCATGAAGGCGGGCGCGCCCGGCACCGGCACGACCCCGTCGAGGTCGGCGGTCTCCTCGGCGAGCATGACCCGGTTGTCCGCGAGGTTCCGCTCCATCGGCCGGTCCGGCAGCAGGACGGCCATCGTGGCGTACCCCTGTCGGCCGTGCACCACCTTCAGCACCTCGGCGGGATCGAGTCCCTCCCGCTCCGCCCAGCGCCGCCAGCAGCGCTCCACGACGGCGTCGGAGTTGACGAGCGTGCCGTCCATGTCGAGCAGCAGGGCACGTGCGGTGAGCGACGCCGGGGTGGTGGCGGTCATCAGGGATCTCCAGGAGGGGTGGTCGGAGACGAAGACAGAGCGGTCCCGCTCGCCGGTCAGGGAGTGCGAGCGGGGCCACTTTGTTTCTCCACGATACAAAACGAGGGTCCGCGCCGCCAATCCCGTCCGCATCGCGGGACCGCCGCCGGTCGGCGCCGGTCGGCGGCGGTCGGCGGCGGTCGGCGGCGGGTCGCCGTCCCGGCTGCCGGCGGCTCACCACTCCGTCGTCTCGGCCTCCAGGGCGCGGCGCGTGTACGGGCCGTAGACGCCCACCGGGTCCTCCGCGATGCCCTCCCGCCGCTGGTAGGTCGCGACGGCCTGCTCGACCTTCCTCGAGTACGAGCCGTTCACCGGCCCGGCGTAGAGCCCGAGCTGCCGAAGCCGCCACTGGAGCTCCTCCACCTCCGGGCCCGTGGAACCGGGGCGCAGGGTCGGCCCCTCGGGGGCCCGGGTGGGGGTCGGGGTCGGGGTGAGGGGCGGCGGGCTCGCGCTCGTCGGCGCGCCGGTCGCCGAGGGTGCCGCGGCCGGGGCGCCGGCCGTTGCCGACGTACGGCCGGCCGCCGAGCTCGGCGAGGAGGAGACCATGGCGGCGGGCGAGGCGGACCCGGAGGCCCCTTCCGCTGGCGCCGTGGCCGAGGTGGACCCCGAGGGGGATCGGGTGGTGGTCGGCGCCTCGGAGACGGCCACGTTCTCGGACGCGCTGGTGGTGACCTCGGGGACGAGGGCACGGTCGTCGGTGTCGCTGTCGTCGCCGCCGATGAGCGCCGTGGCCAGGACGGCGGTGCCGACGACCGCCGCCGCGACCACGGCGGCGATCAGGCCCGCCCGCCCCCGACCCCGCCCGCGCCCGGCGTGCTCCTCGGGGGCGTACGCCAGCGTGAGCGCGGGCTCGTACGCGCCACCCTCGTACCCACCCTGATATCCGGCACCCTCATGCCCGGCACGCTCATGCCCGGCACCCTCATGCCCGGCACCCTGATATCCGGCATGCTCATGCCCGGCACCCTGAAATCCGGCACTGTCGTATCCGGCACCCTCATACCCGCCGCCGCCCTGCGGTCCCGGCCCACCCGCGTACGGCGACGGCAGCACCGCCGTCGCCGGTGTCGCCACCGGCGCTTCCCCGGGGGCCGGTGGCGGTACCGGCACCGCCGCCTGTGCCCGCGTCGGCACCTCAGGCGGCAAGGGCTGCGCCGCCGCGCCCTCCGTCGTCCCGAGCGTCACGTACGGCCGGACGCGCAACGGGTCGAAGTCCTCCGCCGCCCCAGCCCCAGCCCCAGCCCCGGCCGTACCCCCGGCCCCAGTCCCGGCCGTCACCCCAGCCCCGGCCGTGCCCCCAGCGCCAGCGGTCACCCCAGCCTCCGCCGTCCCCCCGGCCCCGTCCCCGGCCGTCGCCCCCTCGGCACCGCGCCCGCAGGCGCACCGCGCACCAGGTCTGTGTACACCGCATTCAGGACAGACGTGTCCGGACATCCTTGGGCCCCTCCCGGTCAGTTCCGAGCGATTATGCAGTCCGGTCACCGCCACCGGGTGAACAGCCGCCCCTCGCGCACCCCTCCGCAGGCCATAACGGGGCAAACCCTCCAGGATGGAGAGGATCGGAGCCAGCGGCCCGGACCGGAGGAGACGCCCATGGCCCAGGAAGTACGCGCGCCGCACACCGGCGGCGGCCCCGCACCGGGAGCGGGACCGAGCCACCGCACCGTCATCGTCGCGATCGGCGCGCTGCTGCTCGGCATGCTCCTCGCCGCACTCGACCAGACCATCGTGTCCACCGCCCTGCCGACCATCGTCAGCGAGCTCGGCGGCATGGAGCACCTGTCCTGGGTCGTCACCGCCTACATGCTGGCCTCCACCGCCGCCACACCCCTGTGGGGCAAGCTCGGCGACCAGTACGGGCGCAAGAAACTCTTCCAGGGCGCCATCGTCCTCTTCCTCATCGGCTCCGCGCTCTGCGGCATCGCCCAGAACATGCCCCAGCTCATCGCCTTCCGCGCCCTCCAGGGCCTCGGCGGCGGCGGGCTGATGGTGCTGTCCATGGCGATCGTCGGCGACCTCGTCTCACCCCGCGAACGCGGCCGCTACCAGGGCCTGTTCGGCGCCGTCTTCGGCGCCACCAGCGTCCTCGGCCCGCTCCTCGGCGGCCTGTTCACCGAGCACCTCTCCTGGCGCTGGGTCTTCTACATCAACCTGCCGATCGGCGTCGTCGCCCTCTTCGTCATCGCCGCCGTCCTGCACATCCCGGTCCGCGGCACCCGCCACCGCATCGACTACCTCGGCACCTTCCTCATCGCCTCCGTCGCCACCTGCCTGGTCCTGGTCGCCTCCCTCGGCGGCACCACCTGGGCGTGGGGCTCGGCGCAGATCATCGGCCTCGCCGTCCTCGGAGCCGTACTCCTCGTGTGGTTCGTGTACGTGGAGCGGCGGGCCGCCGAGCCCGTGCTGCCGCTCAAGCTGTTCCGGATCAGGACCTTCACCCTGGTCTCGGTCATCAGCTTCGTCGTCGGCTTCGCGATGTTCGGCGCGATGACCTACCTGCCGACCTTCCTCCAGGTCGTGCAGGGCGTCAGCCCCACCATGTCCGGCGTGCACATGCTGCCCATGGTGCTCGGCATGCTGATCACCTCGACCGGCTCCGGCCAGATCGTCTCCCGCACCGGCCGCTGGAAGGTCTTCCCGATCGCCGGCACGGCGATCACCGCGCTCGGCCTGCTCCTGCTCAACGAGCTGACGGAGACCACCTCCACCTGGACGATGAGCGTGTTCTTCTTCGTCTTCGGCGCCGGACTCGGCCTGGTCATGCAGGTGCTCGTCCTCGTCGTGCAGAACGCCGTCTCGTACGAGGACCTCGGCGTCGCCACCTCGGGCGCCACCTTCTTCCGCTCCATCGGCGCCTCGTTCGGCGTCGCGATCTTCGGCACCGTCTTCACCAACCGGCTCACCGGCAAGCTGAGCGACGCCCTCGCCGGACAGCCGCTCTCGCCGGGCGTCGACGCGGGCACCGTGGCCGCCGACCCGCGCGCCATCGCCGCGCTCCCACCCCCGCTGCGGCCGTCGGTCATCCACGCGTACGCGACCTCCATCACCGACGTCTTCCTCTACGCGGCGCCCGTGGTCCTCCTGGCCTTCGTCATCGCCTGGTTCCTGAAGGAGGACCGGCTGCGCGGCTCCGTCACCGCGCCCGACACCAGCCAGACCCTCGCCTCCAACCCCGTCGAGCGCTCCTCCTACGACGAGTGCGCCCGCGCCCTGTCCGTGCTCGGCTCCCGCGAGGGCCGCAAGCAGATCTACGAGAAGATCACCGCCAGGGCCGGTCTCGACCTGCTGCCCGCCGCGAGCTGGCTGCTGCTGCGGGTGCGCCGCCACGGCACCGTCGAGCCCGGACGGCTCGCCGACACCACCCCCGTACCGCTGCGGGCGATCACCGAGGCCGCCCGGCAGCTGGAGGAACGCCGGCTGGTGGCCCGCGAGGGCATCCAGCTGGTCCTCACCGAGGAGGGGGCGCAGACGGCGGTACGGCTCGCCAAGGCGCGCGAGGAGTCCCTGGCCGAGCTGCTCGGCGACTGGTGGGGGCCGGACCGGCCCACCGACCTCATCCGCCTGGTGGAGGAGCTGACCGCGGAACTCGGCGGCTCGGACGCGGAACGGCCCCGCACCGCCGAGCCGCCCCGCGACCACCACGCGTAGGAGCGCAGACGACGCCCGGGTCCTACAGCTCCTTGCCGTACCAGATCTCCATGTACGGGCCGGTGCAGTACGCGGGTATCTCCGCGTACCCGTGCCGCACGTACAGCGCCCGCGCCTCCACGAGGTCCAGACGGGTGTTGAGGACCATGCGGCGGGCGCCGAGCGCGCGGGCCGCGTCCTCCAGGCCGTCCAGGAGGAGGCCGGCGCCGCCGGTGCCGCGGAAGGCCGGGCGGATGAACACCCGGGTCAGCTCGGCCCGTTCGGCGTCCAGGAGGACCACACCGCCGCAGGCGGCCGGCTTCCCCTCGTGGCGGCCGACGAGGAAGGCGCCGGTGGGCGCGGCGAGCAGGTCGAGACCCTCGTCGATCATCTCCTCGTCGTACTCGTCCTCGGCCAGGACCCGGCCGTAGTAGCGGCCCGCGACATCGCCGAAGTAGTCGCGGCGCAGGGCGGTGGCGTCCGGGGTGTCGACGCGCTCGGGGGAGAAGATCCAGGTCATGCGCGCCATTGTGCGGCGCGCACGACCCGGCGCGCAGCTCAGTTCTTGGGCGCCGCCTGCTGCACCACCTCGAACGACCACAGGGTGGAGCCGGTCGCCGCCGGCTTCGGGCGGTCGCCACCGCCCTCGTGGGCGGTCTTCATGGAACCGTTCATCCAGTTCTGGAAGTCCTCCTCGCTGCGCCAGCGGGTGTACACCAGGTACTGGTCGGTGCCCTCCAGCGGCCGCAGCAGCTCGAACCACTCGAAGCCGTCCGAGCCCTCGACGGCGCCGGCGCGGGACGCGAAGCGCTGCTCCAGGACCTCGCGCTGCTCGGCGGGGACGGTCAGTACGTTGATCTTCACGATGCTCATGAAGGGCAGGATATGACCGCGGGTGAACGGATCCGGGCACTGGCCGGGCGGTGGCTGCCGCTCCTCGGCGACGGCGACGGCCACGGGGGTGGCGACGGCCACGGCGGCGACGACCACCGGGACGGCGGCGGCGACTTCGTCTGCTCGCCGGCCGGCCTCTGGCTGGCCCTGGCCGCGCTCGCCTCCGGGGCGGGCGGCGAGACCGCCCGGGAGCTGCGGGAGGTGCTCGGGGTCGCGGGACCCGAGGCCGCCGAGGCGGTGACCGCGCTGGGCCGGACCGACGGGGTCGCGCTCGCCACCGGGGTGTGGAGCCGGGTGCCGCCGCGCCCGGAGTTCCGCGACCGGCTGCCGGACGTCGGCTTCGGGACGCTCGGCGGGCAGGCGCAGCGGGAGATCGACGCCTGGGTGCGCAAGGCCACCGGTGACCGCGTCGAGGGACTGCCGATGACCCTGGACGGCGGCGAGGACCTGGTCCTGGCCGGCGCCCTGGCCCTGAAGGCCGCCTGGCTGAGCCGGTTCCCGCGGCACCTCACCCGGGACGAGCCGTTCACCGACGGCCACGGCGACACCGCGCCCGTACCGACCATGCACCAGCGCATTCCGGCGCGCTGGGCCTGGCGCACCGGCGGGGCCACGGTGGTCGAGCTGCCCTGTGAGGCGGAGGCGGAGGCGGCGCCCGACGCGGCCCGGGGCCGGGTGGGGCCGCGGGTGCGGTTCGTGCTCGGCGAGGTGGGCCGCGGGCCCGCCGAGGTGCTGCCCCTGGCCTGGGCGGGGCCCGCCGCCCGTACGCCCCTGCGGGCGGAGGCCGTCGACCTCGCGCTGCCCCGCTTCACCCTCCGCACCCGGACCGACGTGTACGAGCGGCTGCCGGCGCTCGGCATCGGCCGGTCCGTCCGGCCGGACGCCGACTTCTCCGGCCTCTCGCCGGTGCCGCTGTACGTCTCCGCGGCGGTCCAGGAGGCCCTGGTGGAGATCGCGGAGGAGGGCGTGGAGGCGGCCGCGGTCACCGTCGTCGCGATGACCCGCGGCGCCGCCGCGCCCCGCCCCCGCCGGGTCGAACGGATCGCGTTCGACCGGCCGTTCGGCTTCGTGGTGCTCGACGGCACGGGCGAGGTGCCGCTCTTCGCCGGGTGGCGCTCCCGAGCCCGGTCGACGGGTCAGCTCACGACACGGGCGAGCAGCAGTCCGTCGTAACCCTTCGTGCCGACCGTCTGGACGGCGGTGGCGTCCAACCGGGGCTCGCGCGCGATCAGTTCGAACATCTCGCGGGTGCCGGTGACCGCCGGGTCGTCCGGGTTGGGGGTGGCGACCCGGCCTCCTCGTACGACGTTGTCGACGACGATGAGGGTGCCGGGCCGGGACAGCTTGAGCGCCCAGGAGACGTAGTGCGGGTTGTTGACCTTGTCGGCGTCGACGAAGACGAAGTCGAAGGGGCCCGCGCCCTCCTGCTCCAGGAGCGGGAGGGTGTCCAGGGCCGCGCCGGTCCGCACCTCGACGACCTTGTCGAGGCCGGCGCGGGCGATGTTGGCGCGGGCCACGTCCGCGTGGGCGGGGGAGTACTCGAGGGTGACCAGCCGGCCGTCGGCGGGCAGTGCGCGGGCCAGCCAGATGGTGCTGTAGCCGCCGAGGGTGCCGATCTCCAGGACGTTCTTCGCGCCCTGCGCCGCCACGAGCAGGTGGAGCAGCTTGCCCTGGTTGGGGGCGACGGCGATCTCGGGCAGCCCGGCGGCCGAGGAGTCGGCGAGGGCCGCGGTCAGCGCCTCGTCGGCGGGGGCGAGCAGGTCGGTGAGGTAGTGGTCGACGGTGGTCCATCGGTCCTGATCGTTGCTCATGCGGCCGAACGTACACCGGCCTCGGCCCGCGCGTGCCGGGCCCGGGCGAGCCCGGCCTGAACGCGTCGGGGCGGAGTGCGCCGCGCCCGGGCCGTGGCGAGGCCGCCCGCCAGGGCGAGCAGCAGCGCGCCGCCCACGGTGAGCAGCCAGACCGGGAGGCCGCCGACCGTCCACAGGCGGTCCTTCCAGATCACCTCGCGGTACGGGGTGTCGGCGGCCGCGCGGACGAGTTCGTGGTCGCCGTCGATGCGGGCGGGCTCGGGGAAGGACTGGTCGACGGCGGTGAGGTAGACGGGGCCCGGGCCGGTGAGCCGGGCGAGGGCGCCCTCAGGCTTGTCGACGGCTCCCGCGAACCGCACCGCGGGCCGGTCGCCGCCGATGTCGCCCTTCGGTTCCATCCGGTGGTCGGCGAGCACGAAGAGCCCGAGGGACTGCGGGGTCTTCGCCAGCCGGGAGAGCCGCATCGGGTAGACGAGGGTGTCGTTGCGGAAGGTGATCGCGAGCGGGTCGAGGGCGCCGTACAGCCGCTCGCCGGCCTTCCCGGGGGCCAGGCGGACGGCGACGTACTCCCACTTCCGGTCGACGTAGGGGCGCAGTTCGGTGGCGAGACTGTCGGAGAGCCGGAAGCCGTTGCGGCGCAGCCAGTCGCCGAGGGCGTTCGGGTCGGTGGCGGTCAGCCGGGCCACGTCGAAGGGGCCGAGCCGCTCGCGGCCGACGACGCCGACGCCGGGGCCGCCGTCCGTCCCGGGCATGGCGCCCGCGCCGTCGCCGTCGCCGGCCGAGAAGGGCCAGTCACGGCCGCGCGGCCAGAAGTAGTGCCGGGTCCTGCGTTCGGGCGCGGTGAGCCGGTCGAGTTCCCGGAAGAGCTCCGGGTCGCCGAGGGTGACGTCGGCGCGGTGCGGCACCGGCATGATCCAGGCGGCCTTCTCGGCGTCGCCGTGCACGGTGAGGCGCATGACGATCCGCTCGGTGCCGGTGCGCGCGTCCCAGCGCACCGCCGAGGTCTCCCGGTCGACGCCGATGCGTGCCATGCCGTCGGTGACCATGGCGCCGCAACCGCAGGCGTACGCCGGCGCGACGAGCGAGCCGAGCTGGAGCGCGAGCAGCGCGACGACGACGGCCAGCATCCGGTGAGCTCGGCGCGTCCGGCGAGTCCGGTGAGCTCGATGAGTCGGGTGAGTCCCGTGAGCTCGGCGCGTCCGGTGAGTTAGGTGTGTCCCCCGCATGCCTGCTCGGACGCGCGAGCGGATCTTCCGGTTCCCCTCGCGCGGCCCCCCGAAGGGTCTCGTCGAGGCCGCGCTACGCCACCCTCACCTGGAGTTCCTTGATGCCGTTGAGCCAGGCCGCCCGGAGCCGGCGCGGGTCGCCCGCGAGGGTCAGGTCGGGCAGTTCGTCGGCGAGCGCCTGGAAGATCAGCTCGATCTCCTTGATGGCGAGGGACTTCCCGAGGCAGAAGTGGGGCCCGCCGCCGCCGAATCCGAGGTGCGGGTTCGGGTCGCGGGTGATGTCGAAGGTCTCGGGGTTCTCGAAGACCTCGGGGTCGTAGTTGGCGGAGGAGTAGAAGAGGCCGATCCGGTCGCCCTTGCGGATCTTCTGGCCGCCGAGCTCGGTGTCCTGGGTGGCGGTCCGCTGGAAGGACACCACCGGGGTGGCCCAGCGCACGATCTCCTCGGCGGCGGTCGCGGGCCGCTCGCGCTTGTAGAGCTCCCACTGGTCGGGGTGGGTGAGGAAGGCGTGCATGCCGTGGCTGATGGCGTTGCGGGTGGTCTCGTTGCCGGCGACGGCGAGCAGCAGCACGAAGAAGCCGAACTCGTCGGAGGACAGGTTGCCCTCGCCCTCGGCGGCGACCAGCCGGCTCACGATGTCCTGGGCCGGGCACTGCTTGCGGGCGGCGGCGAGGTTCATCGCGTAGCCGATGAGCTCCATCGCGGCCTCGGCGCCGATCTCCTCGGTGATGGCGTACTCGGGGTCGTCGTAGGCGACCATCTTGTTCGACCAGTCGAAGATCCGGGCCCGGTCCTCCTGGGGTACGCCGATGAGTTCGGCGATGGCCTGGAGCGGCAGCTCGACGGCGACCCTGGTGACGAAGTCGAAGGCGCCGTCCGGTCCCGCCGCGGACCGCGCCTCCTCGACGATGGCGCGGGCGCGGGTGCGCAGCGCGTGCTCCAGGCCGCGGATGGCGCGCGGGGTGAAGCCGCGCTGGACGATCTGGCGGACCCGGGTGTGCTCGGGCGGGTCCATGTTGAGCATGATCAGCTTCTGGACCTCGATCTGGTCCCGGGTGATGTGCTCGTTGAAGCGGATGACGGCGGTGTTCTCGTTCGACGAGAACAACTCGGGGTGCGTGGAGACGTACTTGACGTCGGCGTGCCGGGTCACGGCCCAGTAGCCCTCGTCGGCGAAGCCGGTGACGCCGGGGGGCTGGGCGCACCACCAGACGGGAGCGGTCTGCCGGAGCCGGGCGAACTCCGGGTGGGGGACGCGGCCTTGGAGCAGGTCGGGGTCGGTGGCGTCGAACCCTGCGGAGAGGTGGGGGCAGGACATCGGCAACACACTCCATTGTCTGATGGGTCATCAGAAGCTGCCGGGAAAGGTAATAACGAGTTCTACAAGTGGCAAGGAGAACGGCGGGAACTGTTGCGTCCCCGACCCTTGCGTACCGGCGGTAGCAGTCATAAGACTGCACGGAGAACTAGAACGCGTACTAGTTCTTGTGCCAGTGCCCGTACGAGTGCTCGTACGAGTGCCACGTGACGTCGACCGGCGCGGGTGCCGGGACACCCCGCCGGGCGAGGAGAGGACGAGCTCATGGCCGCGGAACCCGTCATCGTCGAAGCCGTACGCACCCCCATCGGCAAGCGCGGAGGCGCGCTCGCCAACCTCCACCCCGCCTACCTCCTCGGCGAGACCTACCGCGAACTCCTCGGGCGCACCGGCATCCCCGCCGACTGCGTCGAGCAGATCGTCGGCGGCACCGTCACCCACGCCGGCGAACAGTCCATGAACCCCGCCCGCACCGCCTGGCTCACCATGGGCCTGCCGTACGAGACCGCCGCCACCACCGTCGACGCGCAGTGCGGCTCCTCGCAGCAGGCCGGTCACATGGTGGCCAACATGGTCGCCGCCGGCGTCATCGACATCGGCATCTCCTGCGGCGTCGAGGCGATGAGCCGGGTCCCGCTCGGCTCCGGCTCCAAGCACGGGCCCGGCAAGCCCTTCCCCGACGAGTGGAACGTCGACCTGCCCAACCAGTTCGAGGCCGCCGAGCGCATCGCCCGCCGGCGCGGCCTCACCCGCGAACGCGTCGACGCGCTCGGTCTGCTCTCCCAGGAGCGGGCCGCCGTCGCCTGGTCCGAGGAACGTTTCAAACGCGAGACCTTCGCCGTCCAGGTGCCCACCACGGAGGAGGAGCAGGCCGCCGGGCAGGGTATGTGGCGGCTGGTGGACCGTGACGAGGGGCTGCGCGACACCAGCATGGAGGCGCTGGCCCGGCTCAAGCCGGTCATGCCGACCGCCGTCCACACGGCGGGGAACTCCTCCCAGATCTCCGACGGAGCCTCCGCCCTGATGTGGGCCTCCAAGCGGATGGCCCGCGCCCTGGGGCTCCGCCCCCGCGCCCGGATCGTCGCCCAGGCCCTCGTCGGATCCGACCCGCACTACCACCTCGACGGGCCCGTCGACGCGACCCGGGCCGTCCTCGGCAAGGCCGGGATGTCCCTCAGGGACATCGACCTCGTCGAGATCAACGAGGCCTTCGCGTCGGTGGTGCTCAGCTGGGCGCAGGAGTTCGAACGGGACCTGGACGGACTGGAGAAGGTCAACGTCAACGGCGGCGCCATCGCCCTCGGCCACCCGGTGGGCGCGACGGGGGCGCGGCTCATCGTGACGGCCCTGCACGAGCTGGAGCGCGCGGACAAGGAATTCGCCCTGATCACGATGTGCGCGGGCGGCGCGCTGGCGACGGGCACGATCATCCAGCGGCTGTAGCCCGCGCCGGGCGGACCCCGGAAACGCCGCAGGCCCCGCCCGAAACGCCGCAGGCCCCGCCCTCCGAAGGGAGGACGGGGCCATGCGACGTAGGCAGGTGTGCGCGCCGGGCGGCGGGTGACCCTTAGTACCAGCCGTGGGTCTGCCAGAAGTTCCAGGCGGCGTTCGGGGAGCCGTAGCGGTCGTTCATGTAGTCGAGACCCCACTTGATCTGCGTGGCGGGGTTCGTCTTCCAGTCGGAGCCGGCCGAGGCCATCTTCGAGGCCGGGAGGGCCTGGACCAGGCCGTAGGCGCCGCTGGAGGAGTTGGTGGCCGTGTGGTTCCAGCCGGACTCATGCTCGACGATCTTGCTGAAGGACGCGAACTGCGACGGCGGCACGATCTTTCGGGCGATCTCCTGCGGGGTGGCGGCCGAGGCCGTCCCCGTGTTGCCGAGCACCGCACCCGAGGCGCCGATCAGGACGGCGGCGGAGACGGCGAAGGTCTTCTTGCGGGAGACGGCGCGAGTGGCGATCGAGCGGAACAAAACGTCATACCTAACGTCGGGGACATGGGGTGCGCCGGGCGTTTTCGGCATGCCGGAACCAGGGCCCGGGAGTCCCGGGAACTGGGGGGAACCGGCCGGCCGTGGTGCTGCGGTGAGCACCGGCTGCCTGGCGACGTCCACCAGAGAAGCAAACCGGCGGGGGCCGCGCAATCACCCCCGGTACGAGGCAGGGTCGGACACGCGGGGGGTGCGCGGGAGCGGGACGGGGGTGCGGTGAGGGCCGGACCAGTGCAGGTCAGGACCCTCTATGGGGCGATTTGGGCGAATCGTCCGAAGCTACTATTCCGGCTCGTACGTGACCTGGGTCCTATGAGGGGCCTCACCCCCAAGGGCCTTTCCGGGGGCCTCGAATGTGACCTGGGCCTCGAAGTTCGCCCGGCGCGTGGCCCGCCGCAGCGCCCGCAGCAGCGGTCCGCCGACGGTCAGGGTGAGGACGACCGTGAGGACGGCGCGGCCCAGGTCCCAGCCGAGGGAGGTGGCGACCACGTACGCCAGGAAGCGCACCAGGTTCTCGTGCGCCGGAGCCCCGGGCTGGAAGGAGATCCCCAGGTCCATGCCGCCGACGGTCACCCACCCGTACAGATTGGTGACCGTGCCGTACGCGAACGCCGCCACGAACCCGTACGCGGACAGCATCAGCAGCTCCCGCCGGCCGCCCGGCCGGGCAGGACCCGGCAGCAGCCCCGCGCCCATCGCGAACCAGCCCATCGCCAGCATCTGCGTCGGCATCCACGGCCCGACCCCGCCCGTGAGCAGCGCCGACGCGAACATCGTCACCGCGCCGAGCACGAAGCCGAAGCCCGGGCCCAGGACCCGCCC
Source organism: Streptomyces sp. NPDC126499 (assembly GCF_040302485.1). Lineage (NCBI taxonomy): Bacteria > Bacillati > Actinomycetota > Actinomycetes > Kitasatosporales > Streptomycetaceae > Streptomyces > Streptomyces sp. NPDC126499. The sequence continues at coordinate 38,139 of NZ_JBEOUO010000030.1, forward strand.
GCTCAGCACCATCAGGAAGAACATCGGCTCCAGACCGGCCGTTCCGGCACCGAGGGGCCGCAGCGCCGCCCCGACGGCGGCGAGCACCCCCAGCATCGCCACCGCCTTCGCGTCCATCCCGCGGTCGGCGATCGTCGCGACGACGACGGCGATGAGAAGGGGGAGCAGCAGGGCGAAGAACCAGGGCGCGTCGGCCGCGTGGTCCGTGACGGCCGAACCGGCGTCGGCGAAGAGCGGCCAGCCGACGGCGAACAGACCGACGACCGACACCAGGACCAGGGCGGCGACCGAGCGCGGGCCCAGCCGGATCGGCCGGGCGGCGCGCGAGGCTCGGGCGGCGCGCGAGGCTCGGGCGGCGCGGGCGCTCGTCAGGGCGCTCGTACGGGCACGGGGGGTGGTCGGGGTCATGCGCGCAGCGCCTCCTCGACCTGCTCCACCGTGAGCCAGGGCTCCGGCGCGAGGATCTTGGCCACCTGCGGCGAGAAGGCCGGCGAGGACACGACGACCTCGGCGGTCGGCCCGTCCGCGACCACCTCACCGCCCGCGACGATCACCACACGGTGCGCGAGCTCCGCCGCCAGCTCCACGTCGTGCGTGGCCAGCACGATCGCGTGCCCCTCGGCGGCGAGCACGCGCAGCCGCGCGACCAGGCGGGCCTTCGCCGCGTAGTCCAGACCACGGGTCGGCTCGTCCAGGAGCAGCAGGGGCGGCCGGGCGGTCAGCACCACGGCCAGCGCGAGGGCGAGCCGCTGCCCCTCGGACAGGTCCCGCGGATGCGTCTCGTCCGCCACGCCCGGCAGCAGCTCCGACACCAGCGCCCGGCAGGTCCCGGGCGCGGCCCCCGCGTCCGCGTCGGCGGCCGCGCACTCCGCCGCCACCGTGTCCGCGTACAGCAGGTCCCGCGGCTCCTGCGGTACGAGCCCCACCTGCCGGATCAGGGCGCGCGGGTCCGTCGCGTGCGGGGTGAGCCCGGCGACCCGCACGCTGCCGGAGGTCGGCGTGATCATCCCGACCAGCGTCCCCAGCAGCGTCGACTTCCCGGCCCCGTTGCGCCCCATCAGCGCGACCGTCTCCCCGGCCCCCACGGTCAGCTCCACCCGCCGCAGGGCCTCGACCCGCCCGCGTCGCACGCCGAGGGCACGGACGTCGACGAGGGGCTGGGCGGGTGCGCCGCCGGACGCGGGCGGGGACACGGCCCGCCCCCGCCACCGCCCGAACCGGGAGAGCGCCCTGCCTGGCGTGCCCTGGCGGGTGGTGGCCGTAGTGAGCCCCGCCGGCGTTCGAGGCGCGGGGGTCCGGGGGCGGAGCGCCTGGTCCCGGGGATCCCGCCCCGCCAGCCGCTCCTTCAGCGGACCCGCCGCGCGCCGCGCGTCCCGCACCGACAGGGGCAGCGGGTGCCAGCCCGCCAGACGGCCCAGGGCGACCACGGGCGGCCGGACGGGCGAGACGGTCATCATCTCGGCCGGCGGGCCCATGACCGCGTCCGGGAGGAGGAGGACCTGGTCCGCGTACTGCACGACCCGCTCCAGGCGGTGCTCCGCCATCAGGACCGTCGTGCCCAGGTCGTGGACCAGGCGCTGGAGGACGGCCAGGACGTCCTCGGCGGCCGAGGGGTCGAGGGCGGAGGTCGGCTCGTCGAGGACGAGGACCTTGGGGTGCGGGGTGAGGACCGAGCCGATCGCGACCCGCTGCTGCTGCCCGCCGGAGAGCGTCGCGATCGGCCGGTCCCGCAGATCGGCCAGCCCGAGCAGGTCGAGCGTCTCCTCCACCCGGCGCCGCATCACCCCCGGCGCGAGCCCCAGCGACTCCATGCCGTACGCCAGCTCGTCCTCGACCGTGTCGGTGACGAAGTGGGCGAGCGGGTCCTGCCCCACCGTGCCGACCAGGTCCGCCAGTTCGCGCGGCGGATGGGTACGCGTGTCGCGGCCGTCCACGGTCACCCGCCCCCGCAGCGTGCCGCCGGTGAAGTGCGGGACCAGCCCGGACACGGCACCCAGCAGGGTCGACTTCCCGACGCCCGACGGCCCGACGAGCAGCACCAGTTCGCCCTCGGGCACGGTCAGGTCCACGCCCGCCAGCGTGGGCGCGGACTCGCCGTCGTACGTCACCGAGACGTTCTCGAAGCGGATCACGGACGAGCACTCTCCTTGCCAGGCCCCGCCGGCACGGGGGCCACGAACGCGGGCAGCAGCCCGATCAGCACCGAAGCCGCCGGCCACAGCGGCAGCTGGGGCGCCTCCAGCGGTACGACCCCGGGCCGCAGCGCCCCCGGCGCCACCGCCCCCGCCCAGATCATCGCGACCGCGACGGCGACGCCCGCCCCGGCCACCAGCCAGGCCCGCGCGCCCCACCGGTCGGGCCGGTAACGGGTGCGCACCGCCCGCCGCCCGCCGAGCCGCAGCCCGGCGACGGCCGCGAGGAGCCCGGCCACGAGCAGCGGCAGCCCGTACGAGGCGCCCTGCGCGGCGAGCAGCCCGTACGAGCCGGCGCACACCCCGAGCAGCCCGCCCAGGGTCAGCACGTTCGTGGTGCGCCGTACCGAGGCCGGCACCCGCGCCGTACGGCCGTAGCCGCGCGCGTCCATGGACGCGGCCACCGCCACCGACCGCTCGAGGGCGCCCTCCAGGACCGGCAGGCCGATCTGGAGCAGGGCCTTGAGCCCGCCGGTGGGCCTGCCCCGCAGCCGGCGGGCGGTACGCAGCCGGACGACGTCGACGACGAGGTTCGGGGCGAAGGTCATGGCCACGACGACGGCGACGCCCGCCTCATACAGCGCGCCGGGCAGCGACTTGAGCAGCCGCGCCGGGCTGGCGAGCGCGTTGGCCGCGCCCACACAGATCAGCAGGGTCGCGAGCTTCAGCCCGTCGTAGACCGCGAACACCACCTGCTCGGCGGTGACCCGGCCGCCGATCCGCACGCCCCGCGCCCAGTCGGGAAGCGGCACCTCGGGCAGCGTGAACAGCTCGTACGACCCCGGGATCGGCGAACCGAGCACCAGCGAGAACCCCACCCTGAGGGCCACGACGAACAGGCCCAGCTTGACGAAGGCGCCGTACGAACGGGCCCAGGGCGCGTCGGTGCGGCGGGCGGCGACGACATAGCCGGCGACGCCGACGAGCAGGCCGAGCAGCAGCGGATTGGTGGTGCGGGAGGCGGCCACGGCGAGGCCGAGCGCCCAGAGCCACCAGGCGCCGGGGTGCAGGGCGTTGGACCGGTTCGCCTCGGGCGCGCGCAGCCGTACGAGCGGGGGCGGGGTCATCCGCGGCGGCGGCGGGCCTGCCAGACACCGGCGGCGCCGAGGAGGAGCACGGCGGCCCCGCCCGCGACGAGCCCGACGGACGGACCGCCGCCGGAGTCGGAACCGGTGGTGGTGGACGTGCCCCGCGCGGTCGTCACCGGGGCGGTGACCGGGGACGAGGTGCCCGCCCCGCCCTTCGGCGGCTCCGTGCCCGCGTCCGCGACCTGCTCCCCGCAGCCCTGCGCCGGATACCCGGCGATCCCGCACAGCAGCGCCTTGGAGTCGTACCGCAGCGGCTTGGCGACCGCCGCCAGCACCTCCGCGGCGGTGGCGTCCTCGCGCACCTGCGGGCAGCCGGTCCGCAGCGCCGGGGCCGGCGGCGTCTCGCCGGGCGGGGCGTCCTCGGGGCGGCCGAAGTCGATGACGACCGCGACCCGCTTGCTGCCGTCCTTCTCGGCCACGCCGGAGCAGACGCGGGCGAAGTCGGGGGCGGCGGAGGGCCGGGTGGCGTCGCTGGAGTCGCGGCTGACGGCGAAGCGGAAGCCGATGGTGTCGCCGTCCGCGGGCCGGGCGGTCGCCGGGCCCTGCGTGGCGTAGCCCCACGTCCCGCCCGCTCGGCCCTCCCAGAAGGACCAGTAGCGGTAGCCGGCCGCCTCGGCGGGCGAGGCCGCGGCGAGCAGCATCAGTCCCGCCGCGGCGCCCGCGGCCAGCCTGGTCCTCACTTCTTGCGGCCGCTCATGAGGAAGCCGATGCCGACGCCGACGACCATGCCGATGCCGATGATCCACCACACGTCGAAGCCGGACTCGTCCTCGTCGGCGCCGGCGGACGCCTCGGAGTTGTCGGGCGCCTTGGGGGCGGGGCCCGTGGCGTTGAGCTGCTCCAGGAGGTCGACGGCGCCGAAGCTGCGCGGGTCGGTGTCCATGGCGTGCGCGGCGAAGACCAGCTGGGCGTAGGCGGCCGGTCCACCGGTCTTCGCCCAGGCCGGGGCGTTCTTCTCCAGCCAGGCGAGCGCGCCCGCGGCCTCCTTCTTCGCCCCGGCCGCGGCGAGCGCGACGACGGCGTCGGCGGTGTTGCCGTAATCCGGCTGCTCGGCGGTCTCGGTGGCGCCCGGCATCGGCGGGGTGGTGAGGTGGCCGGTCGCGGCGAGCCGGGCGGCGAGGTAGGAGGCGCCGTTGAGGGCGGCCCGCTCGGCGGTCGGCTTCGGCAGGTCGGTGCAGGTGACGGGCTGCTGGGGCTGGGCGCCGCGGGCGGTGATGCCCTTGCCGAGGCCGGCGAGGGTGGCGGCGGCGGTGGCGTCGGCGTTCGCGAACAGCTTGCCGGTCTTGTCGGGCTGGTAGGCGAAGGCTCCCCCGTCGCCCTTGGCGCCGGAGGCACCGCCGTCCTTGTCCGTGTCCCTGGCCGCGGCCTTGTCCGTGTCCTTGGCCCCGGGGTCGGCGCAGGGCAGCGCGAAGGTGAGGAGGGCGTCGTACGGGCTCTTGCCACCGGTGGACTTCACGTCGGCCGGCCGGACGCCGGAGGACGCCAGGGCGCTGATGACGATGGAGGTGGAGTTGGCGTCGCTGGCGCCGCCGGGGACGTAGCTCCAGCCGCCGTCCTTGTTCTGGACGCTCTTCAGCCAGGCGGCCCCGGCCTTGGCGGCCTTCTCCGTCTTCGCCGGGTCGGCGGACTGGCGCTTGACGGCGGTCAGCGCCTGGACGGCGACGGCCGTGGCGTTGCTGTCGAGCATCGTCTTGGCGTCGCAGGGCTTGGCCGGGTCGGGGCGGTACGAGGCGAAGGCGCCGTTCGCGCACTGCTGGCCGAGCAGCCAGTCCACGGCCTGGTCGGCGGGCTGGATGCCGGAGGTGCGCTGGGCGAGGAAGGCGAGCGACTGGCGCCAGACGCCGTCGTAGGTCGGGTCGGAGGTGCCGTAGAGACCGGCCGGGACCTTGGCGGGGGAGGGCGTCGGCGAGGGCGCGGCGGTGGCCGCTGTGGCGACGGTGGTGCTGAGCACGGCACCGGCCGCGAGTGCGGCGGCGGCGCGGCGAACGCTGATCATGGGTCCCTCTCCTGGGGCACCGGACACCGGCGCCCCGACGGGCCCAGCCTCCGGCGCCGTATTCCTCGACGGTGCCGGCGCTCACGTCCCGTACCGGGCGGTCCGACTCCACGCCCAGGGGCGTGTCACGGTTGCGGGGTCAGTGCCGGATTCCCACCGGCTTCCCCCTGTACGGGCATGACGACGGTCGCCCACTCTACCGGCCGGTCACCCGCCGCCCCCGGAGCCGTACGTCACACCGCTCCGGGCGCACCGCCCCCTCGGGCCACTCCGCTCACTCCGCTCACTCCGCTCACACCGCCACGTACGCCACCGGCTCCGTCCCCGCCACCGGTTCCGCCCGCCCCCGCTTCACCAGGTGGCGGACGTGGGCCTCGGCCTCGCTGACGGCGATGGTGCGGGAGCCGTGCGGGATGCGGTCCCAGGGGCGGTTCCACTCCATGCGTTCGGCGAGCTGCCAGGGGGTGAGCGGGACGGCGAGCAGGGCGAGCAGGCCGGTGAGGCGTTCCTCGTGGTGGGCCAGGAGCTCGCGGACCCGGCCGGCGGCGTCGGGGAAGGCGTGCTGGTGGGCGGGGAGCACTTCGGCGGCGCCGAGGCGGCCGACGCGCTCCAGGGAGTCGAGGTAGTCGCCGAGGGGGTCGGTGACGGTGGCGTCGTCGGGGTCCTCGTACAGCCCGATGTGCGGGCTGATGCCGGGCAGCAGGTGGTCGCCGGAGAACAGCCGGCCGTGCCCGGGGAGGCCGGCCGGGTGGGCCTCCTCCAGGTGGAGGCAGACATGGCCGGGGGTGTGGCCGGGCGTCCATACGGCGCGCAGCCGGCGGCCGGCCAGGTCGAGGAGCTCGCCGGGGACGATCTCCCGGTCGGGCAGGGCGGAGCGCAGTCCGGGCAGGGTGCGCATCCGGCCGCCGGCGGCGCGGGCGGCGAGCAGCGGGGCGGTGTGGTCCTCGGGGGCGCCGACGGCGGCGAGCTTGCGCGCCAGGTAGTCGAGCCAGCTGCCGGGGGCGGAGCCGCGGGTGCGGCGGACGACGGCGATGTCGGCGGCGTGCATGGCGATCCAGGCGCCGGACTCCTCCCGGACCCGGCCGGACAGGCCGTGGTGGTCGGGGTGGTGGTGGGTGACGACGACGCCGTGGACGTCCGCGACGGCGAGGCCGAGGGCGCCGAGCCCGGCGGTGAGTTCGGCCCAGGAGTCCGGGTCGTCCCAGCCGGTGTCGACGAGCACGGGCCCGCGGCCGGTGTCGAGGACGTGGACGAGGGTGTGCCCGAGGGGGTTGTCCGGGATGGGCACCCGCAGCGACCAGACGCCACCGCCGTGCTCGGTCACCGTGTCGGTCGCCTGTGCCATGAGCGTCCTCGTCTCCGCGTAAGTACCGGTACGGCTCCTGCTCGGCCATTGCCCACTATAACGAGAACTGGTATCAGTTCTGAAAGACCGTCAGATGACCGGTCGGGCAACGCCGGTCGGACAACGCCGGTCGGGCAGTGCCGGTCGGACAACGCCGGTCGGACGAGACCGGTCGGACAACGCGCGTTCCGGGAGGCAGTCGGCCATGACCGAGCTTGTGGAGCACGGAGAACTGTTCATCGGCGGCGCGTTCGCCGATCCGCTCGGCAGTGAGGTCATCGAGGTGATCTCCCCGCACACCGAGGAGGTCCTCGGCCGCGTCCCGCACGCCTCCAAGGCCGACGTCGACCGGGCCGTCGCCGCCGCCCGGCGGGCCTTCGACGAGGGGCCCTGGCCGCGGTGGACGCTGGAGGAGCGGATCGAGGTCGTCGGCCGGATCAAGGACGCGATCGCCGTGCGGCACGAGGAGATCGCCCGCTCCATCAGCTCCCAGAACGGCTCGCCGTACTCCTGGTCGGTCCTCGCCCAGGCGCTGGGCGCGATGATGGTGTGGGACTCGGCGATCACGGTGGCGCGGGAGTACGCCTACGAGGAACGCCGCTCCGGGGTCCTCGGGCCGCTGCTCGTGCGGCGGGAACCGGTCGGGGTCGTCGCGGCCGTGGTGCCGTGGAACGTGCCGCAGTTCACCGCCGCCGCCAAGCTCGGGCCCGCGCTCCTGGCCGGCTGCACCGCGATCCTCAAGCCCTCCCCGGAGACGCCCCTCGACGCGTACATCCTCGGCGAGATCGCGGCCGAGGCCGGGCTGCCGGAGGGCGTCCTGTCGATCCTGCCGGCGGACCGGGAGGTCAGCGAGTACCTGGTCGGGCACCCGGGCGTCGACAAGGTCTCCTTCACCGGGTCGGTCGCGGCCGGCAAGCGGGTGATGGAGGTCGCCTCCCGCAACCTCACCCGCGTCACCCTGGAACTCGGCGGCAAGTCCGCGGCCGTCGTGCTGCCCGACGCCGACCTGGAGGCCGCCGTCGCGGGCATCGTCCCGGCCGCCTGGATGAACAACGGCCAGGCCTGCGTCGCCCAGACCCGCATCCTCGCCCCCCGCTCCCGCTACGAGGAGTTCGCCGAGGCCCTCGCCGCGGCGGCGGGCGCGCTCGTGGTCGGCGACCCGCTCGACCCCGCCACCCAGGTCGGCCCGCTCGTCGCCCGCCGCCAGCAGCAGCGCTCCCTCGACTACATCGGCATCGGCCAGGCCGAGGGCGCCAAGGTCCTGACCGGCGGCGGCCGTCCGGCCGGCCTGGAGCGCGGCTGGTACGTCGAGCCGACCCTCCTCGGCGGCGTCGACAACGCGATGCGCGTCGCCCGCGAGGAGATCTTCGGCCCGGTCATCTGCCTCCTGCCGTACGGGGACGAGGACGAGGCCCTGCGGATCGCCAACGACTCCGACTACGGCCTCAGCGGCAGCGTCTGGACCGCCGACGTCGAGCACGGCGTCGACTTCGCCCGCAAGGTCCGCACCGGCACCTTCAACGTCAACACCTTCAGCCTCGACATGCTCGGCCCCTTCGGCGGCTACAAGAACTCCGGTCTGGGCCGCGAGTTCGGCCCCGAGGGCCTGGCCGCCTACCTGGAGCACAAGATGATCCACCTGCCGGCCGGCTACGAGGGGCCGGGTGGGGCGTGATGGGCGACCGCTGGCACGTGGAGGTCGACCGGAGCGTCTGCATCGGCTCCGGCATGTGCGTCGTCCACGCCCCGGACGGCTTCCGCCTCGACACGGCCCGCCAGTCCCGTCCGCGCGAGCCGGAGGCGGACGCGAACGAGCGGGTGCTGGCGGCGGCGGAGGGCTGCCCGGTGGAGGCGATCGCGATCACGCTGGTGGACGGAGGAGAGCCGGTCTTCCCGCCGGAGGAGTAGCGGCGACCGCGTGGAACACTCCGAGCATGACGAGAACGGTGACGGGCCGCGGCGCGCCGGCCGCCGCGGCCGTGGCGGCTCTGGCCCTGGCCGTGACGCTGACGCTCGGCGCCACGGGCTGCGCGGCCGGGGGAACGGGTGCGGGGACGGGCGCGGGTTCGGGTTCGGGTGCGGGGACGGGCGCGGGTTCGGGTTCGGGTGCGGGCGCGGGGACCGGCGGCGGCGCGCCTTCCGCTTCGACGGCCCCGCAACGGCCCGTGGACGCCGGCCCGTTCAGCAGGGAGCGGGTGCGCGGCGAGCTGGCGGCCGCGATGGCGGACGCGGGTGCCCCGTCGACCGACCCGTCCTGGGAGACGCTGGTGAAGCGCCTCCCGGCCGACTCGTGGGCGAGGTGCCTGGTCGTCCACAAGGCCCACGGCACACGGACCGCGCCGCTCGGCCTCCGCCGGTACGAGGCGGTGCTGGGCGAACTCGGCGAGCGCGGATGGCGGGAGCGGCCCGGCCTGCGCAAGGAGACGAAGGGCGAGGGCGGGGCCGCCGGTGAGGTCCAGCGGGTGTTCACGCAGCGCGGCTGGAGCCTGGTGGCGGAGTTCCGGGGCCTGCCGGCGACGGGTCAGATCGGGCTCCAGGCGTCCGAGGACGCCTGCGTCGCGCGGGCCGGAGGCGAACCCGGGCAGGCGTTCCCGTATGCAAAACTACTCCCTTGATCACGGGGGCAAGAGGCCCTTGTGCGCGCTGAATTGGGAGTACTGTGCGCAAGGCGAAGTGGGTGGCCGCGGCCGCCGGTGTGGTGCTGCTGGTCGCGGGCTGCGGGAGCGGCGGCGGTTCGGACAAGGGCGGTTCGGCCTCGACGGGCGGCGGTTCGGCGTCGGCCGGTTCGACCGGCGGCGGCTCGGAGGCCGGTGGCGGCGAGAAGCTGACGGCGGACGCCGTCACCAAGGAGATCGAGACCGCGGCGACGGCCGCCGGCTTCACCCAGGACACGTCCGGCGAGGACATCCCGCCCGGCCTGGAGAAGTGCATGGTCTCCTGGACCCCCGACGCGGAGAAGGCCGCCGACCCGAAGAAGTCCTACGCGGACACGGTCGCGACCCTCACCAAGGGCGGCTGGAAGACCGGCCAGAGCCTCACGCAGAGCGGCTCGACGGTCCAGACCCTCACCAAGGCCAACTGGCTGCTGAAGGCGAGCGACCACAGCACGGGCCCGGTCAAGATGGTGATGTTCATCGCCAGCGACTCCTCGCCCGTCTGCGAGGCGCTGTTCAAGGCCGACCTGGAGAAGAGCAAGCAGTCCTGACCCCGGCCGCCGACGGCCCGGCCGCCTCGGGCCCGCTACGCCCGGCCGCCCAGGGGCGGCCCCGCCCGGCCCCCACCCCGGCGGACGGGCGGGGAGCCGGGGCCCCACCGGTGGAGCGGCCGTGTCGGCGCCCCGTGACACACTCCTCCCCTGATCCGGGGGCGAACGGCCCCGTGATCCGGGGAGGGGACCACAGTGGGAAAGAAGAGACGGACCGTCTCGGCGGCCCTGGCCGGGCTGGCCCTGACACTCGGGGCGGCGGGCTGCGGGGCCGAGGACGAGGCGGCGAAGACGCCACCGCCTCCGCCGCGCCCGGCGGGGACCGGCCCGCTCACGAAGGACGTGGTACGGGCGGACGTCGACGGGGCGGTGGCCGCCGCCGGCCTGCCGAGGAACGCGGAGGACTACGGCCAGTTGGCCGACAAGGGCTCCGGCCGCCTTCCGGCGGCGTGTTCGCTCGCTTTCAAGAGCTTCGACGAGGAGTCCACGCCGGTGGACCTCTCCCGCTACGACACGGTGGTCGGCGCCCTGCGCGACCGGGCCTGGCAGCCGGCCGGGGAGCGCAAGGAGCGCAAGGCCCGGGACGGGGCCGTCGGCGTCGCCGAGCAGCTGTTCGAGCAGCGGGGCTGGTTCATGGTCACCGAGTACCACGAAGCGGCGGACGGCCAAGGAGTGGTCACGCTGCGCGCCCACGACATCGCCTGCGTCAAGAAGTCCGGCATCCTCGATCAGGATCCGACGACGGGCTGACCGGCTGACCGGGCACAGGAGGAGCGAGGCGGCGACCGCGCCGTCCCGGGCGGGACCGGCGACCGGCGACCGCTCGCCACCCGGACCGGCGACCGGCGAGCTCAGCGCCCCAGCGAGGTCCGCTCCGCGCCCCGCCGACGCCCGCTCAGCGCCCCGCCGGGGCCCCCTGCTCGCTCCCCGGCGCCGTCAGGTCGATCAGCCGGCAGACCGTCTCGATGTCGATCTTCACCTGTGCGATCGAGGCCCGCCCCGACAGCCAGGTGATCAGCGCCGAGTGCCACGTGTGCTCGATCACCCGCACCGCCGACAACTGCTCCGGCGTCGGGTGCTCCGCCCCCATCGCGTCCAGGATGATCGCGGTGGTCAGCCGCGACACCGTGTCCACCTCCGGGCTCACGCTGCGGTCCGCGAAGGTCAGCGCCCGTACCATCGCGTCCGCGAGCTGCGGCTCCCGCTGCAGCGCCCGGAAGGCCCGCATCAGCGTCTCGGCCACCCGCTGCGCCGGGTCCTCGCCCGCCGGCGGGCGCTTGCGCAGCGTCGTGTGCAGGTGCTGGAGCTGGTCCTGCATGGTGGCGACCAGGAGATGGATCTTGGACGGGAAGTAACGGTAGAGCGTCCCCAGCGCCACCCCGGCCGCCTCGGCGACCTCCCGCATCTGTACGGCGTCGAAACCGCCCCGCCCCGCGAGCTGCGCGCTGGCGTGCAGGATGCGCCGGCGGCGCGCCTCCTGGCGCTCTGTCAGGGGCGGTGTCGCCGGTCTGTCTTCCGCGGTCATGAGTCCCGTTCCATGCGGTGCATGAGTCCCGTTCCATGCGGTGGAGGAGCGACAGTATGGCGGGTCGGCCGTCGTGGCGCGAATCACCTGATCCGCCTCTCGCGGCCGAGCTACCTGCCGGTAGATTCAGTGCTCCTCGAAGGATCAAGAACGATCAAGTCTGTAACTTGTTCTAGATTAGCGCGGGCGGTTACGCTCGCGCGAAAAGCACGCTCGAAGGGGGTCCCAGATGACCGCGGAGGCCGTAGAGGCAAGCCCCCGACCGGGCGCCGGCCCGGGCGGTGACCGTCCGTTGCGGATCGCTCTCCTCACGTACAAGGGGAACCCGTTCTGTGGCGGCCAGGGCGTCTACGTCCGCCACCTCTCCCGCGAGCTCGCCCGCCTGGGCCACAGCGTCGAGGTCATCGGCTCCCAGCCGTATCCGACGCTCGACGAGGGCGTGCCGCTCACCGAGATCGCCAGCCTCGACCTCTACCGCCAGCCCGACCCCTTCCGCACCCCGGGCCGCGACGAGTACCGCGACTGGATCGACGCCCTCGAGGTCGCCACCATGTGGACGGGCGGCTTCCCCGAGCCGCTGACCTTCTCCCTGCGGGCCCGCCGCATGCTCGCCGCCCGCCGCGGCGACTTCGACGTCGTCCACGACAACCAGACCCTCGGCTACGGACTCCTCGGCGGCCCCCGGGCGCTGGGCGCCCCGCTCGTCACCACGATCCACCACCCCATCACCGTCGACCGGCAGCTCGAACTCGACGCCGCCGCCGACTGGAAGCGCCGCGCCTCCGTACGCCGCTGGTACGCCTTCACCCGCATGCAGAAGCGGGTCGCCCGCCGCCTGCCGTCCGTCCTCACCGTCTCCGGCACCTCCCGCCAGGAGATCGTCGAACACCTCGGCGTCCGCGAGGACCGCATCAAGGTCGTCCACATCGGCGCCGACACCGACCTGTGGTCCCCGGACCCCTCCGTCGCCGAGGTCCCCGGCCGGATCGTCACCACCTCCAGCGCCGACGTCCCCCTCAAGGGCCTCGTCCACCTCGTCGAGGCGCTCGCCAAGCTCCGCACCGAACACCCCGACGCCCACCTCGTCGTCGTCGGCAAGCGCGCCGAGGACGGGCCGGTCGCCCAGGCCATCGAGCGGTACGGGCTCGACGGCGCCGTCCGGTTCGTCAAGGGCGTCACCGACGCCGAGCTCGTCGACCTCTACCGCTCCGCCCAGGTCGCCTGCGTCCCCTCCCTCTACGAGGGCTTCTCGCTGCCCGCCGCCGAGGGCATGGCCACCGGCACCCCGCTCGTCGCCACCACCGGCGGCGCCATCCCCGAGGTCGCCGGACCCGACGGCGAGACCTGCCTCGCCGTCCCCCCGGGCGACGCCGGCGCCCTCGCCGCCGCGCTCGGCCGGGTCCTCGGCGACGCGGAACTGCGCGCCCGGCTCGGCGCCGCGGGCCGGGAGCGGGTGCTCGCCCGCTTCACCTGGGCCAGGGCGGCCCAGGGCACCGCCGAGCTGTACCGCGAGGCCCTCGCCCGCCACGGCCGCGTCGCGGCCCCCCGCCCCTGACACCGCGGCCACCCCCTCCGCGCAGCCACTGAAAGGCAGACCCCGTGCTGACCGTCGACTTCACCCGCTTCCCGCTCGCCCCCGGCGACCGCGTGCTCGACCTGGGCTGCGGAGGGGGCCGGCACGCCTTCGAGTGCTACCGGCGCGGCGCCCAGGTCGTCGCCCTCGACCAGAACGGCGAGGAGATCCGCGAGGTCGCCAAGTGGTTCGCCGCCATGAAGGAGGCCGGCGAGGCCCCGGCCGGCGCGACCGCCACCGCCATGGAGGGCGACGCGCTCAACCTGCCCTTCCCCGACGAGTCCTTCGACGTCGTCATCATCTCCGAGGTCATGGAGCACATCCCCGACGACAAGGGCGTGCTCGCCGAGATGGTCCGGGTCCTCAGGCCCGGCGGCCGGATCGCCGTCACCGTGCCCCGCTACGGCCCCGAGAAGGTCTGCTGGGCGCTCTCCGACGAGTACCACGAGGTCGAGGGCGGCCACATCCGCATCTACAAGGCCGACGAACTCCTCGCCAAGATGCGCCAGGCCGGCCTCAGGCCGTACGGCACCCACCACGCCCACGCCCTGCACGCGCCCTACTGGTGGCTCAAGTGCGCCTTCGGCGTGGACAACGACAAGGCGCTGCCGGTCCGCGCGTACCACAAGCTGCTGGTCTGGGACATCATGAAGAAGCCCGCCCTGACCCGGATCGCCGAGCAGCTGCTCAACCCGGTCGTCGGCAAGAGCTTCGTGGCGTACGCGACCAAGCCCCACCTCCCGAAGGCCGACGCCGCGACCGGCACCGGCACGGGGGACGCGGCCACCGACACCGGGAAGGCCGACGCGTGACCTCTCCCGAGCGGATCGCGGAACACCTGGTCCTGCCCGGGGTCCTGACCGCCGAGCAGGCCGCCGAGACCGTGGCCGGCATCCTCGCCGCCCAGCGCGAGGACGGCGCCATACCCTGGTTCCGCGGCCACCACCTGGACCCCTGGGACCACACCGAGGCCGCCATGGCCCTCGACACCGCAGGGGAGCACGAGGCCGCCGCCCGCGCCTACGCGTGGCTGGCCCGGCACCAGAACACCGACGGCTCCTGGTACGCGGCCTACCACGACGGCGACCCCGACGACGTCACCGACCGCGGCCGCGAGTCCAACTTCGTCGCGTACATAGCCGTCGGCGTGTGGCACCACTACCTGTCCACCGGCGACGACGCCTTCCTCGACCGGATGTGGCCCGTCGTCTACGCCGCCGTCGAGTTCGTCCTCGGCCTCCAGCAGCCCGGCGGGCAGATCGGCTGGAAGCGCGAGGCCGACGGCACGCCCGTGACCGACGCCCTGCTCACCGGCAGCTCCTCCATCCACCAGGCCCTGCGCTGCGCCCTCGCCATCGCCGAGGAGCGCGAGGAGCCGCAGCCGGACTGGGAGCTGGCGGCCGGCGCCCTCGGCCACGCGATACGCCGCCACCCCGAGCGCTTCCTCGACAAGTCCCGCTACTCGATGGACTGGTACTACCCGGTCCTCGGCGGCGCGGTCACCGGCCCCGAGGCCAAGGCCCGCATCGACGCCCGGTGGGACGACTTCGTCGTGCCCGGACTCGGGGTGCGCTGCGTGCTGCCCAACCCCTGGGTCACCGGCGGCGAGAGCTGCGAACTGGCCCTCACCCTGTGGGCGATGGGCGAGTCCGACCGGGCCCTGGACATCCTGACCTCCATCGGGCACCTGCGGGCCGCGAACGGCGCCTACTGGACCGGTTACGTCTTCGAGGGCAACCGGGCCTTCTGGCCCGAGGAGCAGACCACCTGGACCGCCGGGTCGCTGCTGCTCGCGGTCGCCGCGCTCGGCGGCGACGAGGCGACGGTCGCCGTCTTCGGCGGCGAACGCCTGCCGCGCGGCCTGGAACCCGACTGCTGCGCCTGACCGTTCGGGAGCCGCCCGCCCGGGGAGGCGGGCGGCAAGGGTCCGGGTCAGTGGCGGCGCAGCAGCCGCCCGGCCACCAGGTGGCCGACGAGCAGGTAGACGACGGCGGCGAGGCCGTAGCCCGCGACGACCCGTGCCCACGCCTCGTCGAACGTGAAGAGGTCGTGCGACCAGCCGGCCAGCCAGCGGGCGACGCTCTGGACGAACTCCACGAGCTCGTTGCCCCGGTTGGCGCCCAGCAGGTACATCAGGATCCACAGGCCGATGATGGCGGCCATGACATCGGCGAGGACGACGATCACCCTCGCCGCTTGCGTGGTGTTACTCCGTCCGGAAGTCATACCCCTCGGGTTACCGCGAGTTGGCGCCCGAAACCCGTCCTACGGCAGGTCTTCCGTGACCCGTTCGGAGGCGGCCGGGTGGCGCGGGCCCGGAGCCGGGGAGAGGCTGACGCCACAGTCCCCGGGGGGCCAGGGAGGTCTCACCGTGCCCACCTTCGTCCGTGCGCGCCGCGCCGTCGTCGCCGCCCTCCTGTCCGGCGCGCTCCTCGTCACGACCGCGGCCTGCGGCGACGAGAGCAGGCAGAGCATGACCGCGAACGCCCAGGCGACCCCGACGTCCTCGGCGAGCTTCCAGCAGCAGAAGCTGGCCAAGACCCGGTTCGTGGCCAACGCGGGCCTGGCGGCGGGCGCAACGTACCAGTGGATCGTCAAGCCGTACCGCGCGGGCAAGTTCAAGAAGGGTGCCGACGGCCGCACCGTCGCCCTGGTGAAGGCGGGCCTCGCGGGCGCCTTCACCTACAACCGGCTCAAGGCGGCCGTGAACAACGCCAAGGGCGACGCCCTGCTGTCGAAGGCGGTGGCGCCGCTGAGCGCCGGCATCGACTCCTTGAAGGACCTCGGCACCAAGCTGCGCAAGGGCGAGGCCACGGACGGCGACATCGGCGCCTTCGAGAACATCATCAAGGGCGTGAAGGACGCGGGGAAGAGCGCGGGCGCCGAGGTCGTCGACAAGGTGCCGAGCACGTCCCAGCTCAGCGGCGGCTGACCGGCGGCCGAGCGAGGCCCGAGCGGGGACTGACCGGCGGCCGAGCGGGGCCCGGGCGGGGACTGACCGGCGGCTGACCGGCGACCCGTCCGGCGGCCGAGCGGGCCTCCGCCGTACGGGGGAGGCGGTCCCGACGCGCGGAGGAGGCGCCCAGGGCGGCCGTCCGCGCACGATGGGCGCATGCCCCGGACCCAGCAGCGCCCGCCCTCCCGGAACCGCCTCCTGACACGCACCACCGCCGCCGCGCTCACCGCATGCGCCGGCGCCCTCGCCTACACCGTCAGCAAGGTGGACCTGGCGAGGGACGGCGAGCTCGGGATGCCGGGCTTCCCGGCGCCGGTTGACGCCTATGCCGGTGTCACCGACGTCACCACCGCCCAGCTGGCCAACGCGGCCCTCGGCCTCCTGATGGCGCTCGTCGCCGTTCTGCTCATCCGTCTGCCGCGCACCCCGTTCGTCCGCCTGCCCGTCCTGGCCGTCTCCTGGGCGGGCATCGCGATGGTGGGAGCGGGCGTCCTCGGCTTCGGTGCCCGCGCGGCGGGCCTCGCGCCCGCCCTCGGCCCCGTGCCGCCCCATCCGCCCACCGCGCTCGCGGCCCTGCTCGTCGGCGCCGTATGGGCGACCGCCTGGACGCTCGCCACCGTCCGGGCCACCCGCGCCGGCCGCGGCCCCCGCCCCGCCTGACGCCGCCCGCCTCCGCCGTCCGCCGTCCGTCTACGATCCGACGCGTGACGGACGGAATATGGGGGACGCTCACCGGAATGTTCCGAGGGCGTCGGAACGAGGCCGAACTCGCCCGCGTCGACGCGGAGATCACCGCCTTCGGCGAGGCGCTCGCCGGGCACGCCTTCAGCCCCGGCGCGCACGCGGACGACCTGGTGCTCCTCGCCGACTGGCAACAGGCCCTGGACGCCTACGAGCAGGCCAAGCGGGAGTTCGTCGGCGACCGGAACCTGCGGGACGCCGCCGACGTCCTGAGGACCCTCGACACCGGCCGGTACGCCCTCGCCTGCGTGGACGCCGCGCTGGCCGGCCTGCCGCGGCCGCCGCGCACGCCGCTCTGCTTCTTCGACCCCCGGCACGGGCCGTCCACCGACGAGGTCCTGTGGGCGCCGCCGGAGGGCGCGCCCCGGACCGTCGCCGTGTGCGCGGCCGACGCCGTACGCCTCGCCGAGGGCCTGCCACCGATCGCCACCGGCCCACGCGCGCCCCGCCCCCCTGCCGCTGCCGCACCCGCCGCACCCGCCGCGCCCGCCGCGCCCGCCCCGACGCTCCCCGCGCCCCGACCCACCCCCGCCGCGAGACCCACCGCCAGACCCCCGGCCACGCCTTCCACCCCGTCCTCCGACCCCTACGCCACCTGGCCCGACCACACCGCCACCCGCAGCCGCTGGGAGAGCCGCGGGACCAAGGGCGTGCAGCTGCACCGCCCCGACGCCCGGCAGCCCGCCCTCCTCGTCGTACACCTGGAGCGGGCGGCGGACTCGTGGGTCGAGGTGACGGAACCGGTGCGGGAGCCGGGCCGGCCGTGGCAGCTCCTCACTCATGCCTCGGCCCTGACCCGGGCGGTCGTACCGGTCCCGGCGGACGGCGGCGCGGTCGTACGCCTCCACCTGCACACCAGGAAGGGCTGGCGGGCCTGGCTGCACCCGCTGGAGGACGTCCCGCCCCTGGAGGGGCCGTTGACCGGCGAGGGGACGTACGTGGTGCGGCACCCGGGAGGCCGTTCGCCCCTGCGGATCACCCAGGACGAGGGCTCGGCCTTCACGCTGAGCGTCCTGGGTCGTGACCTCAGGACCACGGAGACGCTGTGCAGGGGCGACGGGCCCTTCGCGGCGACCGTCACCGCACCGAGGAAGGAGTGCCTGCTGTACGTGGAGTCGCGTGGTTCCTGGCGGCTGGAGCCGACCTGGGGCTGACCCGGCCCGTTCCCGAGCCGCCCCCCACGGGCCGGGAGAGCGGTCAGGTGGCGAGCTCCGCCAGCACCCGCAGCGTCGCCAGGTCCGGAGCCGTGACCAGCAGGTCCGTCACCGGGCCCTTGCGCCACTCCGCGAGCCGTTCGGCGATGCGCCGTCTCGGGCCGACCAGGGAGATCTCGTCGGCGAAGGCGTCCGGCACGGCGAGCACCGCCTCCTCGCGCCGCCCGGCGGCGAACAGCTCCTGGATGTGCCGGGCTTCCGTCTCGTAGCCCATGCGGCCCATCAGGTCGGCGTGGAAGTTGCGGGTCGCGTGGCCCATGCCGCCGAT
The DNA here is from genome assembly GCF_040302485.1 of Streptomyces sp. NPDC126499. NCBI lineage: Bacteria > Bacillati > Actinomycetota > Actinomycetes > Kitasatosporales > Streptomycetaceae > Streptomyces > Streptomyces sp. NPDC126499. The sequence goes on from NZ_JBEOUO010000030.1 coordinate 56,242, forward strand.
GTAGAAGGCGAGCGTGTACTTCACCGGCAGCAGCCCGGCGGCGATGTCGTCGCAGACCCGCGCCCGCACCATCGGCGCCACCGTGAAGCCGTCCGGGAGCCGGTCCGGCAGGTCGTACACCTCGGCCCAGCGGCTCGGTGACCAGTAGAGCGGCAGCCAGCCGTCGGCGATGCGGAGCGTCTGCGCGATGTTCTTCGGGCCCTCGGCGCCGAGCAGGACCGGCAGGCCGGCCCGGAGGGGGTGGGTGATCGGCTTGAGGGGCTTGCCGAGGCCGGTGCCGTCGGGGCCGTCGTACGGGAGCGGGTGGTAGCGCCCGTCGAGCGTGACCGGACCCTCGCGGCGCAGCACCTGCCGCACCACGTCCACGTATTCGCGGGTCGCGGTCAGCGGCGAGCGCGGGAACGGCCGCCCGTACCAGCCCTCGACGACCTGCGGCCCGGACAGCCCGAGCCCGAGCAGCATCCGTCCGCCGGAGAGGTGGTCGAGGGTGAGCGCGTGCATGGCGGTGGCGGTCGGGGTGCGGGCGGCCATCTGCGCGACGGCCGTGCCGAGCCGGACGCGGGAGGTGTGGGCGGCGATCCAGGTGAGCGCGGTGAAGGCGTCGGAACCCCAGGCCTCGGCGGTCCACACGGAGTGGTAGCCGAGCCGTTCGGCCTCGCGGGCGAGTTCGAGGTGGGCGGGGGAGGGGCCGCGGCCCCAGTAGCCGAGGGCGAGTCCGAGTCGCATGCCGTCTTCACCCTTCAAGACCCGGGTTTCCTGATGCTCCGTCAGTTTCGGTCGTCGGGCGGGCACTGTACGGCAACGGCCCCCCGCCCGGAAGGGATCCGGGCGAGGGGCCGTCGGGCCGAGCGGTGTGCGGCTAGCCGCGCTGGATGCCGGTGGTGTCCTGGAGGACGCCGCGGCGGCCGTCCTGCGTCTGGGCGACCAGCGCCTGGCCGCGCTGATCGACCGCCAGGTACCAGGTGCCGGGGGCCAGTTCGGCGATCGGCGCCGTGGAGCCGTCCTCGCCGTACAGCGGGCGAGCCACCGGGACCGCGAACCAGAACGGCTGGAAGTCCGAGGCCGGCGCCTGCGCGGCCTGGGGCTGCGGCTGGGCGTCCTGCGGGGCGTGCGGCTGCGGCTGGGCGGCCTGCGGCTGCGCGCCGTAGGGCTGGCCGCCGAGCGACGGGTCCGGCTGGGCACCGTACGGCTGCGGCTGCTGCTGGGCCCCCGGGTAGCCGTAACCGCCGCCGACGCCCGGCTGACCCGGCTGGCCGGCCTGCATGCCGTACGGCTGCGGGGTCTGCGGGCGCGGCGCGCCGAGCAGCGGGCCGCGCAGGGCCGGGACGAGCGGGCCGGCGATGGCGGCGGCGGCCAGGATCAGGGAGGCGATGAGGCCGAGGATGAGGCCCGCGCCGGCGTTGCCGGACTCGAAGACCCACATCAGCAGGGTCCAGGCGGAGGCGACGGTGAACGCCGTGCCCACCTGGCCGAGCTCCAGGCCCGCCACCTTCCGCTGCTGCGGCAGCGCGCGCGAGACGACCACCAGGGCGGCCCCGGCGATGCCCAGGAAGAAGGAGCCCCAGCCGAGCGGCGACATCTCCCACGCGTACGGGGACTCGTACGAGTCGCAGAGGTTGCCCGGGGCGTCACAGCCGGCGATGCCGAGGAACGAGGCGATGAACAGCACCACCGCTGCACCGATCAGCACGCCATCGCCTCGGGTGAGGGAGCGGATATTCACGTAAGAAGTCCTTCGTCGGGTCGTCTCGTCGGGGTGGCGCGAAGCACGGGGGCGGCCCCATCGTACGGAGGGAATCTATCGTTCGCCCGATCGCTCCTCGGTCCTACCCCTCCAGGTAGGCCCCGATGCCGTCCGCGATCCCCTGCGCCGCCCTCTGGCGCCACGCGGGGTCGGTCAGGAGCGCGGCGTCCTTCGGATCACGCATATTGCCGCATTCGAGGAAGACCTTGGGCACGGTTGAGAGATTGAGTCCCCCGAGATCGTCGCGGACGTCCAATCCCGTACCCGCGCCGAGGTAGTTGGCGGGCCGGGCACCGGTCGCGCGGGCGAACGCGGCGGCCAGTTTCTCGCCGAGGGTACGGGACGGGCCGACGATCTTCGCGGTGTCGGCGCCGCCGCCGCTCACCCGCGCGGGCAGGATCACGTGGAAGCCGCGGTTCCCGACCGCCGAGCCGTCCGCGTGGACGGACACGACGGCGTCGGCCCCGGCGGTGTTGCCGATCCGGGCGCGCTCGTCGATGCAGGGCCCGTAGGGGCGGTCGGCGTCATGGACGAGGACCACCTTCGCGCCCTGCTTCACGAGGAGGTCGCGGAGGCGGTGGGAGACGTCGAGGGTGAAGGCGGCCTCGGTGTAACCGGCGTTCGTGGACGTGCCGGTGGTGTCGCACTCCTTGTGGTTCGTCCCGATGTCGACCTTTTTGTTGATTTCCGTCGTATGGCGGAAGTTGCCCGGGTTGTGGCCGGGGTCGACGACGACCGTCCGCCCGGCGAGCGGGGGCGCGGGCCGCGCGGCACCCGCGGTCGAGGCGGTGGCGGTCGCGGCGGTGTGCTTCGCGTCGCCGCTACGGGACCCCTGGGGGGCCTCCGCCGTGCAGGCGGTCAGGGCCAGCGGCAGCGCGAGCGGCAGGGCGAGGGCGAGGAGTTTCCGGTGCGGGAGCTTCCGGTGGTCGTACGGCACCCCGCGACTTTAGGCGGTCGGGGCGCGGAATGCCCGCAGCGGGCAGCGTGTGTGAGAAGTCCGTGAAGGGTAAGTGGGGAGCACCATCACGATGACCACAGAGGGGGACCTGTGGCGGGGGAAGAACCGAACGACGCGCGCCCGGAACCGGCGCCGTGGGAATGGACCGGACGGGCGGCGGGGCAGGAGGGGCCGGGAGGCCCCGGGGGGCCCGGCGGATCCGGCCGATCCGGAGGACCTGGAGGGCCTGAGGGCGTGCCACCGGCCGCGCCTCCACCACCGGCCCCGCCTGCACCACCGGCCCCGCCTGCACCACCGGCCCCGCCCCCGCATCCGCCGGTGTACGACACGGGCCCGCCGCCCGGGCCGGTGCACCAGTCCGGCCCGCCGTCCGGGCCGGTGCACCAGCCCGGCCCGCCGTCCGGGCTCCCGCCGGTGTACGACCCGGGCCCGCCGCCCGCGTCCCCGGCCCCGCCGCCCGCGCCACCGCTCCCGCCCCAGCCCTGGTCCCACGCCGTGGCCGCCGGACTCCTCACCCTCTCCGGGCTCGGCCTCGGCCACGTACTCCTCCGCCAGTGGATCGGCGCCGTCGTCTGCTGGGCGGCCACCGTCGCCCTGCTCGTGACCGCCCTGCCCGCCGACCCCGACGGCGTCCCCACCGGCGCCCTCGTCGCCTACGGCGTCTTCCTGCTCCTCGCCTGCGCGGACGCCGCCCGGCGCGCCCGCCGCGTCCCGCTGCCCTCCTGGGCCTCGGCGCGCCGGGCCCTCGTCGTCCCCGTCGCCCTGGTGCTGCTCGCGGTGCCGGTGGGCGGCGCGTTCGCGTACGGCGCGGCCCGCGACGAGGCGAAGGAGCAGCGGCTCCTGGACCTCCTCGCCTCCGCCGACCGGCTCGTGAAGGACTCGCAGGGCCAGAGCTTCACCAGCGTCGAGTCGACCTACCGCACCGCCCTCACCGCCTACCAGCAGCTCGGCACCGAGCACGCCGGCTCCCGTGCCGGAAAGCTCGTCCCCGACCGCCTCCGGGCCTACTACAAGGCGGTCTCCGCCCCGTACGACAAGAAGGACCACTGCCAGGCCGTCCCCGCGCTCACGCATCTGCGCGCCCTGCCCGACACCGTCGACCGGGCCCTGCTCGGCGACCTCGTCGGCAAGGCCGACGAGCCGCTGGCCGAGTCGTGGTTCGAGTGCGGCACCCGGACGGCCGGCTCGGCGGGCCAGGAGGCCACGGCGGGCGAGCACCTCAACGCCCTGCTCACCACCTTCCCGCAGTCGCCGTACGCGCAGAAGATCGAGCCGACGCTCCGCGAGTCCCTGCGCACCCGCGACAGGTCGATCGGCAGCTCGCCCTGCGACACGGCCACCGAGCTCCGCCGCTTCGACACCACCGTCGACCTGCTGCCGAGCGCGGCCTTCGGGAAGCTCGGGAAGGACACCGAGCGGGCCATCCAGCGCGGCGACTTCGCCTGCGGCCTCGATCACTTCAAGAAGAAGGAGTTCACCGAGGCGGTCTCGGCGATGAACGACTACGTCAAGGCGTACCCCTCCAGCCCGCAGACCGCCCAGGCCCGGAACGTCGCCATCGCCGCCGAGATCGCCGAGGAGTCCCCGGCCGCCGGTGCCAAGGTCCCCTCCGCCGCCACCTCCGACGGCTCCGGCCAGGTCATGGTCGTCAGCAACGACGGCCCCGGCGAGGTCGAACTCCTCTACACCGGCCCCGTCACCGGCCGGATCACCCTCCCCGCCTGCGCCGGCTGCAAGACCTACCCCGCCATCCTCCCGGTGGGCGGCAAGAACAAACCGTGCTCCGGCCCGTCGTCCACGTACCCGAAGCGGACCCTGACGCTGCCCCCGGGCACGTACCACTTCCTCCAGAAGCGGGACGGCACGGCCACGTCGTCGGACGTCCGCAAGGCCAGCAAGGACACGATCGAGTCGGGCTACAGCTACACCAACTGCCTGTACGTGACCTCGCTGTTCTACTGAGGCGGGGAGCGGAAAGGGGAGTTGACAGGTCCGCGGCGGTGGCGCCAGAGTCCCGGCAGGTGGACACGAACGATCTTTCACCCGCCGAGCTGACGGTGTGGCACGCCTTCCCCAAGGGTGCCGCCGTCGACTTCCGCACGACCGACGACGAGGACGCCGCCGGCGGCGCGGACTGGGGCCCGGAGCGCACCGTCCGCGCCGAGGTGCTGCGGGCCCTGCTCCTCAACGCCCCTCAGGAGGACGGCGAGATAGCCGCCCTCCGACTCTCCGGCGCGCGCATCAGCGGCGAGCTCGACCTGTCGTACGGAGTCATCGACCACGCCGTACGGCTGAGCGACTGCCACTTCGAGGCGGCACCGGTGCTGTTCGCGGCCCGGCTGCGCACGCTCAAACTCGACGGTTCCGTCCTGCCGGGCCTGGCCGCCGCCACCGTCCAGGTCGAGGGCATGGTGTACCTGAGCGGCTGCCGCTTCCACGGCCTGGTGCGGCTCGGCGGCGCACGGATCGACGGCGCGCTGTTCATGGAGGGGTGCGAGATCACCCCGGACCCGGAGGACATCGAGAAGTGGCCCGCCCTCCGCCTCGGCCACGCCACCATCGGCGACAACCTGTGGGCCCCGGAGATGCGCGTCCACGGCGAGGTGCGGCTCAGCGGCGCCTCGATCGCCGGATCGGTCACCCTCGACCGCGCCCGCCTCACCCACCCCGGCCACGTCGCCCTCGACGCCCAGACCCTCACCGTCGGCGCCGACCTCCACATGCGTCACGCGCGCGTGGAGGGCTGGATCGGACTGCGGGGCGCCCGGATCCCCGGGCGGCTCGACCTCTCCTACGCCGAGCTGTCCAACCCCGGCGACACGGCGCTGCGCGCCTCCAGCACCGTCATCGGCGAGCTGTGGCTGCGCAGGAGCCCGCCCATGGAGGGCACCCTCAACCTGCGCCGTGCCCAGATCGACGTCCTCTTCCTCGAACCGGACGTGCTGCCGGACGAGGTGCTGCTCAACGGCCTCGTCTACACCACCCTCACCCCGCACGAGCCCGCCGAGCGCCGCCTGCCCATGCTGGACCGGGACGGCGAGGGCTATCTCACCCACGGCTACGAGCAGCTGACCGCCGCCTACCTCCGCACCGGCGACGACCAGGCCGCCCGCGTCGTCCAGCTCGCCAAACTCCGCCGCCACCGCCGCACCCTGCCCTGGCCCGGCCGCCTCTGGGGCCACCTCCAGGAGGTCACCGTCGGCTACGGCTTCCGCCCCGTGCTCGCCTGCGTCTGGCTGCTGTCCCTGCTCGCCGTCGGCTCCGTCGTCTACGGCCTGCACCACCCGCGCCCGCTGAAGGCGGACGAGGCCCCCGACTTCCACCCGGTGTTCTTCACCCTCGACCTGCTGCTGCCGGTGATCTCCTTCGGCCAGGAGGGCGCCTTCGCGCCCGAGGGCTGGTACCAGACGCTGTCCTACGCCTTCGTCGTCGCCGGCTGGATCCTCGCCACCACCGTCTTCGCGGGCGTCACCCGCAGCATCAGCCGCGCCGCAGGACCCGGAGGGAGTCCGTGACCGAGACCTCCTCGAAGTCACCGGACTCCAGCGCCCGCAGATAGATGCGGTACGGGGCCTGGCCTCCGTCCTCCGGGTTCGGGAACACGTCGTGGATGACCAGCAGGCCCCCGGGCGCCACCTTGGGCGCCCAGCCCTGGTAGTCGGCCGTCGCGTGCTCGTCGGTGTGCCCGCCGTCGATGAACACGAAGCCCAGCGGGCCGGTCCAGACGCGCGCCACCTGCGGCGAGCGGCCGACCACCGCGATCACGTGCTCCTCGAGGCCCGCCTTGCGGAGCGTACGGCGGAAGGTCGGCAGCGTGTCCATGACCCCGACCTCCGGGTCGACCACGGTCGGGTCGTGGTACTCCCACCCCGGCTGCTGCTCCTCGCTGCCCCGGTGGTGGTCCACCGTCACCGCGACCGTCCCCGCCCGCCTGGCCACGTCCGCCAGGAGGATCGTCGAACGGCCGCAGTACGTGCCGACCTCCAGGAGCGGCAGTCCCAGCTTCGCCGCCCCCGCGGCCGCCTCGTACAGCGCGAGCCCTTCCCTGACCGGCATGAAGCCCTTCGCGGCCTCGAAGGCGGCGAGGATCTCGGGGCTGGGCTCGGTGAGGACGTCGGCGGCGGCCATGGGGGCTCCTACTGGCGGGTACGCGGTTCTGGGCGCCCATCGTGCCCTATGCGTCGCACTCGAACCACACCGTCTTCCCGTCCGCCCCCTCCACCACCCCCCACCGGTCCGTCACGGCCTCCACCAGCGTCAGCCCGCGCCCGCCCTCGGCCAGCGGCTCCGGCGCCTTCGCGACGAGCGTCCCCCGCTCCCCGTCCGCCACCTCCACCCGCAGCCCGTACGGCTCGCGCAGGATCAGGCCCGTGCACCGCCGGCCGGGGACGTGCCGGACGACGTTCGCCACGAGCTCGGTCAGCGCCAGGGCGGAGGAATCGGTCAGGTGGTCGAGCCGCCAACGCGTGAGGAACATGCGCAGGATGCGGCGCATGTGACCGGCGGAGTGCTCACCCACGGTGAAGCCCATGCGGTAGGTCGTGCCAAGTTCCGCAGGGTAGAGGTCTGTTGCGTGATTCATGCCACCAGATTGGAGCGCTCCCGTTACGCTCGGCTACTAGGCGGAACCAACGCGTGAAAGCGTGACCTTGGGGGTGAACCTCGCCGTGGCCAACATCAGGAACCTCGATCCCAGTGCCTCGCCGCTGGACTACTACGGCTACGAATTACGCCGATTGAGGGAGGAGGCGGGGCTCAAACAGGACGAGCTGGGTGGCATCCTCTTCTGTACCGGCTCCCTGGTGGGCCAGATCGAGACGGCGAAGAAGGTCCCGACGCGCCGCTTCTCGGAGCAGCTGGACGCGGCGCTGATGACGGGCGGGCTGTTCTCGCGGCTGATCGGGCTTGTGCTGAAGAGCCAGTTGCCGAACTGGTTCCAGCCGTACGCGGAGATGGAGGCGAAGGCGACCTACATCTACTCCTTCCAGATGGGAGTGGTGGACGGCCTCCTCCAGACCCCGGAGTACGCCCGCGAGATCCTTGGCGTGCGGATGGAGGGCGACCTCGACGCCAAGGTCGCCGCTCGCATGGAACGTCAGCGCATCCTGGACCGCGAGACCCCGCCGTTGTGTTGGGTGGTCATGAGTGAGGCGGTACTCCGCCAGGAGGTCGGCGGCCGGGAGGTGATGCGAGCCCAACTCGCGCACCTGTTGCGTATGCAGGAGCGGGAGTGGGTGAAGATCCAGATCCTGCCGTTCTCGGCGGGAGCACATGTGGGGGTGCTGGGGTCCTTCAACCTCCTGCGGTTCGAGGACGACCCCGACATCGTCTATACGGAGGACTTCGTCCAAGGGCACATGACTGCCGATGCAGCCGCCGTCAGGGAAGGGTTCCTCCGTTACGATCACTTGCGGGCCGCTGCCCTTTCCGTGGAGGACTCGGCCGCACTGATCGCCCGGGTGATGGAGGAACAGTATGGGGACCGAGCTGAACCTGACCGGAGTGAGCTGGCGTAAGTCCTCGTTCAGTGGCGACACCGGCGGCCAGTGCGTCGAGTGCGCGCCCCTCGGCGCCGCCGCCTGGCGTAAGTCCTCGTACAGCAGCGACACCGGCGGGCAGTGCATCGAGGTCGCCGACCTCGCCGCCCACGTCGCCGTACGCGACTCCAAGAACCCCACCGGCCCCCACTTCCTCGCCTCCCCGGCGGCCTTCACGGCGTTCGTGACGGCCGCCGCCGAGGAGCGGCTCGGCTGAGGGCGGGGGCTCGGTCGTGGCGACGCTCTTAGGGATGCTGATCCTCGCCGTGGCGCTGCCGACGTGGGTGGGGATCGCGCTCGCCGGGCGGTTGCGGAACCGGCGGGGCGACGGGCCCGCCCCGGGGTGGAGCAACCCGACCGTGCTCGTGGTCACCGGGTGCCTTGCGCGCCGCGCACGACGGGCGGCGGCCTCATGAGTGGGCCGACGCCGCTCGATCCCGAAGTGGCCGCCGCCGTCGATGCCGTGGATCCGGCGTGGCGGGAGCCGGTCACGCCGGAGAACCTGGCGGAGCGGCAGGCGCGGGACGCGGCGAGCCGGCCACGGCCGACGGTCGAGGAGCTGCGGGCGGGCGGTCTGTTCGCGGTGGAGGAGCTGCGGGTGCCGGGGCCGGCGGGCGCGCCGGATGTGACGTTGGTGAGCGCGCGGCCGGCCGGGCTCGACGGACCGCTGCCACTGCTCTACTACCTGCACGGCGGCGCGATGGTGATGGGCAACGCCTGGTCCGTGCTGCCGACGGTACTGCGCGAGTGGGCGCTGCCGCTGGGGCTCGCGGTGCTGTCGGTGGAGTACCGGCTGGCGCCCGGGGTGCGCTATCCGGAGCCGCTGGAGGACTGTTACGCGGGTCTGGTCTGGGCGGCCGGAAACGCGGCCCGACTGGGCGTGGACGCCGACCGGCTGGTCCTCGGCGGCAAGAGCGCGGGCGGCGGTCTCGCGGCGGCGCTCGCGCTGCTGGCCCGAGACCGAGGGGGCCCGGTCGCGCTCGGGCAGATCCTGCTCTCGCCGATGCTGGACGACAGCCTCACGACCTTCTCCGCACGCCAGATGTCGGGCGTCGACATGGGAGACCTGACCTCGCACGAGACCGCGTGGCAGGCGTACCACGGCGAGCTCCGGCGCTCGGCCGACCTGCCGCCGTACGCGGCCCCGGCCCGCGCGACGGACCTGTCCGGGCTGCCCCCGGCGTATGTGGAGGTCGGGTCGGCGGAGATGTTCCGCGACGAGGGCGTGGCCTACGCGAACGGCATCTGGCAGGCGGGCGGCCAGGCCGAACTGCACGTCTGGTCCGGCGCCTGCCACCACTTCGACGGCCTGGCACCGCGCGCCGCCGTCACCCAGGACGCCCGTGCCGCCCGCACGCGCTGGCTCCGCCGCCTCCTCACGCAGGCCCGGACCGGCCGGGAGACCCCACCGACGGAAGCCTGACGGCTCGGCCGCCGGTGGGGGCGTCCGCCGGGACGTCGGTCACCAGCGCTCGTACACGGAGAACGGCGGCATGCTGTCGTCCGCGTGGACCAGGATCACCAGGTCCTGGTAGGTGAACACGCCCGCGATGGACCGCACCTCGGAATCGCGGAAGGACCGGTCGTCCTCCTCGTCGCCCGTGGCCGCGTCGAGGACGGTCATCAGGTCACCGTGCCGGTGGGCGCGCGCCACCGTCACCCGGCCGTCCGTCACGTCGAAGTCGTCCCCCGCGACCTTCGTCCGCCACAGCTGGTCACCGCTCGCCAGGTCGAAGGCGACGATCCCGCTGAAGTACGTGCTCTCCCCGTCCCCGGCCCAGACGCTCGCGAAGAGCCGTCCGCCCTCCACGCGCGTGCTCATGAGCTTGCCGTAGTCGCCCGCCCCGGCGATCCTGGCCCGCGTGCGGCCGTCCGGCCCGTAGGAGAGAACGCCGCTGGTCTTCCCGTCGGCTTCGTCGACGCGTACCGCCGGCGGATCCGCGGACAGCACGCGCAGCTCGGCATCCTCGTCCACACCGCGCCGGGCGTCGACGGGCACGGTCCACCGCGTCTTGCCGTTCGCGGGGTCGTACGCGAGGAGCGTGGCCTCGGTGCCGCACATCAGGGCGGCGACCACCTGCTTCGGGGCGAGGGCGAGGTCGTGCGGGTCGCAGCCCTTCGGCAGGGGTGCCGTCCAGCGCGGGGCACCCGTCTTCAGGTCGACGGCGCGCAGCCGGTCCCCGTCGCGGAGCACGCCGAGGCCGCCGCCGGCGGTGGCCACCTTGTCCAGGAAGTCCGCCGCGACACCGTCGGTGCGCCACAGTTCCCGGCCGTCGGCGAGGTCGACCGCGGCGACGGTGGCACAGTCCTTCTCCGCCGGCCTCGCCTGGCGGTAGGCGACCAGGGAGACCCCGGCGGCGGCGTGGTGGTTCGTGGCGCAGATCTCCGCCCGGTCGGGCACGAGGTATTCCCAGCGCTTCTTCCCCGACCGGACGTCGAAGGCCGTCACGGCGTCGGCGCGGCTACGGACCACCGCGTCGCCCGCGAGCGAGACCTCCCCTCCGTCCTCGCTCGGCCCGGTGTCACGGGGGCCGTCCCAGACCTTGGCCATGGAGAACCCGGGGGCATAGCCCGAGTCGGGCAGGATGACGGCGGCGATGAGGCCGCCGAGGAGGAGGAGTATCCCGACGAGGGTCGCGAGTGGCGCGAGGCACCCTTTGACGAACCAGGTTCCCTGGCCGGTCCTGTCCGTGCCGTTCGTTTCTGCCGTCATGCGATTCCCACCCCTGGTCCGACCGGCGACAAGCCAACAGGCTAGCTGTGCAGGGGTCATGCGACCGGGGTGGGGGAGCGGGGGCGCGCGGAGGGGGCGAGAGGGGCGTGGAGCGGCTGCCACGGGTGGCGTGACCTGCCCGTCTGGTGACGGAACGCTATCGTCCGGTGACCATGAGGACGAACACGCTGGCCCTGGCCGCCGCGTCGGCGGCCGTCGTGCTGCTGACGGCCCCGCCCCCCGCCCCGGCTCGGGCGATCCCGGCCGCCGCCAGGCCGCACCATTGCGAAGAGGGCCAGTCCGACTCGCGAGGCCGCTCCTCCGTGGACGGCACTGAGCTGGCGTGGGACGACAGTTCGCGGTTCGACGACGCACGCAAGCACGCGGTCAAGGTCTGGACGGCGGGCACGCTCAAGCAGGTGACGATCAAGGCCGACGGGGCGACGAGCTACGCCGATCTGGAGTGGCGGGACGCCGACAGCTCCACCGGTCAGTGGAAGAACGTCTACGGGCGGTGGGATCCGAACACCGGAACCGACTACCTCTGGATGAACAAGGCCTACCTGAACCCGGGGAAGTCGCTGGGCAAGGACGAGCACCGCAGGCGGGTCGCCGCTCACGAGCTGGGGCACGCGCTCGGCTTCTGCCACAAGGACTACGGGACGGGGCAGTACCCCTCGGTGATGTGGGCGGAGTACGGCCACATCGAGGGGAAGAGGATCAACGGGCCGACCCCGAACGACGTCAAGGCGTATCACGCACTGTGGGGATGAACATGATCAGGAAGTCCTTGGCCCTGGCAGTGGGTGCCGTGGCCGCCGGAGCGCTGGCCGTGGGCGGTTGGCTCGGCTACCGGCACATGGAGCAGCAGGTCGCACCGGGAGAGGCCCTGCGCGGCTACGACGCGCGCAGCCCCGCGAGCACGGCGCCCCACACCGAGAACGTCTTCACCGGACGCGTCACCGCGTTCGAGGGGCAGCGCGACATCGAGGGCTGGACGCAGGACGTGTACCGGGTCGAGGTCACCTCCGTCCTGCGCGGGAACCTGCGGGGCACGGTGCGGGTCACGTACGGCGGTGACGAGGGCGCCACCGGCCGGCTGGCGGACGGTACGACGTACGTGTTCGCCACCCATGCCTGGGCGGACGCGGCGAAGGACGGTCACGCGCAGCTGTACCAGGGGCCGATGAAGCCCGTGGACGCGGCGCAGCTGTCCGTGTGGAAGCGGGCGGTGGCGCTTCCCGTGGTGCCGTAACGCCGTACCGCGTCAGGGGGGCGGTCCTTGCCCGGCCTACGATGCTCCCGAGGGAGCGTGGTGGAGGACGTGTTCGAGACGGCGGGGAGACCGCCGAGCGGCTGGATGCACGCCGTGTTCGACGGCGGCCCGTACGCGGACGACGTGGGACGCTGCGTCCCCGGCCCGCCCGCGCGCGAACTCCTGCGGGTCGAGGTGCCCGGGGGCGGTGAGCACGTGTACCGGCTCTCGGCCGTGGGCTCGTGGTCCGACCCGGACGACCCCATCGCCCTCTACGGGCCCGACGCAGCGCCCGCGCCCCCTCCGCTCCTGACCGCTCAGGAGCGGACCTGGATCAGGCAGCAGCGGCTGCGGCAAGGAGAGGACCCGTCCGTGCTCGTCGCGTTCGACTCACGCGGGAACATGACCAAACGACCCTCCAGGCCCCGCATCGGCATCATGCTCGCCGCGCTGGGGCGGGGGAACGAGCACATGGTCCTGCAGCGGCTGGACGACGAACGCGAAGGCGACTGGTACGTCCAGGTCCGCCTGCGCGACGACAACGTCTACCAGCTGGAACACCGCGACGGCAGCGCGGCGGAGCACTATTGGACGCTCACCGTCTCGCAGGACAAGGTGCGCGACGCCCTGCTCGGCTGGGCCGCGGGCAAGGCCGACTGGCGCGGCGGCTTCATGTGGAACGGCATCGGCGCGGAGCCCGACGGGCAGGGCGACGGTCCGGAGCCCGACGGGCAGGGTGACGGTCCGGCGGACGGCGGCTGACGCCTGGTCCACCACCTCGGCCTCCCCGGCTGACGCCTGGTCCACCACCTCGGCCTCCCCGGCGGACGGCGGCTGACGCCTAGTCCGCCTGGGCCGCCCCGGCCCCGGCCGCCGCCCCCGCCAGCACCGTCCGCAGCCGCTCCACGCCCGCCCGCCACGGGCCCGCCTCGCCGCTCTCGGACCACAGTTCAAGGAGCTCCGAGTCCTTGCCGAGGACGCGGTCGAGGGCGGCGACGGCCGCCGGGCGGAGCTCGGGCGGGAGCGGCGGTATGGGCTCCTCCGGGCCGTACGCGGTGGTGACCGGGTCGCCGCCCGGGCACTGCGCGGCCACCAGGGCCGCCGCCGCGACGGCCTCCACCGCCAGGTCCGCGTCCAGGTAGTCCTCGCCGGTGTCGGTCACCTCGCGGAACGCCGCCAGGAGTACGTCCGCCCGCTCCGCCGCCGGGGCCTCGTCGACCGTGTACGAGAAGTCGGCGGCGGTGTCGTTGTCGAAGGGGCCGATGTCCCAAGTGCCCATGGCGTGCTCGCTCTCTCTGCTGCTCCGTGCGGTGCCCTGCTCCCGCATCGTGACAGGCACCACTGACAGTGCCCCCCTCCGTGGAGGGGGGCACGTGCTGCCCTAGAGCGCGTCGGTCAGGCGGTAGACCGCGAACATGTCGTTCTTGCGCGGGTCCTCGCCCCCGTTGGGCCAGTAGGACGCCTCGACGCCGACCCAGCCGCGGAAGGTGCCGGTGTCGTCGATGACCTGGTACATCGGCTTCACGTGCGAGTTGCCGGTGTAGCAGGTCTCGCCCCGCTCCAGGGCCAGGCAGCTGCACCAGTGCCACATGGTGTCGCGGCGGTCGGTGTTGGAGAGCTTCTGGATGTAGTACTGGATGGAGGAGATGTTCGCGGTGGTGCCACCCCCGTAGTTGGGGCAGCCGCCCTCCTTCTGGCAGGCGGCCGACGAGCTCGGCTGGAGGTACGTCAGGCACCACGTGGTGGTGTCACAGGTGCGGAACCGGGTGTGCCCGAAGGTGCCGCCGATGGGCTGGGTCACGTCCTTGGCCCAGGACGTGCCCTGGAGCTTGATCTCGGCCGGGTGGGCCTGCACGGAGGACATCGCGCGGCGGGTGGTCAGGGCCGCGTTGGAGCCGTAGGCGTAACCGGTGGTGGCCTTGGTGTTGTAGAGGAAGGACAGGCGGGCCAGGTTCGTGCCGGTCTCGATCTTCCACTGCTCGGTCCACGCGGTGGCGTGGTTCCAGGAGATCCACACGATGGGCGTGGCCACCCCGTCGATCGTCACCGTGCGCAGCTCGTAGACGCCGGTGCGCAGCTCGGTGGGGGCGCCGGTGAAGCCGCCGGCGGTCTTGATCTCGCAGGCGAGGACGTGGGTGGTGCTCTTCAGGTCGTTCGACGAACAACTGCTGTCGGGCACGGTGCCGGTGCCGACGCGGGCCTTGGGATCGGTGTGGGACCAGACGTACATGCGGGCCGCGACCGTGCCGGCCGCGGCGTCGAACTCGTACGTGCCGAGGCGCACCCAGTTGTTGCGGGCGGCGTCCTTGAGGTGACCGAGGGAGACGACGTAGTTCGCCTTCCCGCCCGGCAGCTCCTGGGCGTTGGCCTGGGCCGGCAGGACGGTCGCGGCGGTGGCCGCGACGGCCACCAGGAAGGCCATGGCGAGTGTGCGTGCGATACGGAACATGGCGCTGATTATGACGGTGCTGACGCGAGCATGATCGCGCCCGTCTCGGGGTGGGGCGGATCGGCGAACGGGACCGTACCGTATCTGACCTTCCGTCAGATTGAAACGTGTTCTACTCTGCCGTGTCATGGGCATCGCCATCACGCACGAACAGCGGGAGCTCGCCCGATCCGTCCGCGGCTGGCTCACCCGCGCCGTACCGCGCGAGGACGTCCGCAAGCACCTCGACGTCCCCGGCCTCGCCGCCGTCCGGCCCGCCCACTGGGACGGCGCCGTCGCGCAGGGGCTCACCGGCATCCACCTCCCCGAGGAGTACGGGGGCGGGGGCGGCGACCTCGTCGATCTCGCCGTCGTCCTGGAGGAGACGGCACGGGCCCTGCTGCCCGGGCCGTATCTGCCCGCCGTCCTCGCCGCCGAGCTGCTGCACCGCGCCGGGCGCGGACCGGAGGCCGCCGCGCTCGCGGGAGGGGCACGGATCGGGGCCGTGGCCCTGGGCGCGGGGGCGATGACCGCCGTGCGCACGGGCGACGGATACGTGCTCGACGGCATCGCCCCGCCCATCCTCGGCGGGGCCGCCGCCGACCTGCTCGTCCTCGCCGCCACCGATGGTACTGACGGCACTGACGGGATCACGGGCGCCGACGGCACCACCGGCGGGACTATCGGCACCGCAGTCGCCGACGGCGCCACCGGGACCACAGGCGGGACTATCGGCACCACCGGCACCGACGGCGCCACCGGCGCCACCGGGACCACAGGCGGGACTATCGGCGCCACGGGCGCCGACGGCGCCACCAGCACCGACGGCTCCACCGGCTCCACCGGCACCGACGGCACCACCGGCGCCACCGCCACCACCACCGACGGGATCGTGTGGCTTGCCGTCGACGCCGACACCCTCGCCGTACGCCCGCACGCCGGCGCCGACCCCATCCGGCCGACCGCCGAGGTGACCGCCGACCGCGTCCACGTGCCCGCGAGCCGCGTCCTCGCCCTCGACTCCGCCCTCGTCCGTGACCTCGCCGCCGTCCTCTTCGCCGCCGACGCCTGCGGCACCGCCGCCCGCGCCCTCGACCTCGCCACCGAACACGCCCGCACCCGCGTCCAGTTCGGCCGGCCCATCGGGCGGTTCCAGGGCGTCAAACACCTCTGCGCCGACATGCTCGTCCGCCTCGAACAGGCCCGCGCGCTCACCTGGGACGCCGCCGGCGCCGCACGCGAGACCGACCCCGCCGTACGGTCCCTGACCGCCGCCCTCGCCGCCGCCACCGCGCTCGACACCGCGTACACCGTCGCCAAGGACTGCGTCCAGATCCTCGGCGGCATCGGCTTCACCTGGGAGCACGACGCCCACCTCCACCTGCGCCGCGCCCTCGTCGCCCGCCAGCTCCTCGGCCCCGGCGACACCCACCGCCTCACCGCCCTACGCCACGCCGCCGCCGGCACCCGGCGCGCCCTGCGCGTCGAACTCCCCGAGGAGGCCGAGGAGTTCCGTACGGCCGCCCGCGCCGCCCTCGCACCCGCCGCCGGACTCGACCCGCGCGCCGCGCGCCGGGCCCTCGCCGACACCGGCTACGCGGCCCCGCACCTCCCGGAGCCGTACGGACTCGGCGCCGGGCCCGTACAGCAGCTCGCCGTGCACAGGGAGATGGAGGCGGCCGGCATCACCCTCAGCCCGCTGTCCGTCGCCACCTGGGTGATCCCCTCCCTCATCGCCTACGGCACGCCGGAGCAGCGGGAACGCCACCTCGGCCCCACCCTGCGCGGGGAACAGCGGTGGTGCCAGCTCTTCTCCGAGCCCGAGGCCGGATCCGACCTCGCCTCCCTCCGTACGCGCGCCGAGCGGACGGCGGACGGCACCGGCTGGCGGATCAACGGGCAGAAGGTCTGGACGAGCGCCGCCCGGCAGGCCGACCACGGCATCCTCCTCGCCCGCACCGACCCGGACGCGCCCCGGCACCGCGGCCTCACCTACTTCCTCGTCGACATGCGCGGCACCCCCGGCATCGACATCCGCCCGCTGAAGGAGATCACCGGTGAGTCGCTCTTCAACGAGGTGTGGTTCGACGACGCCGTCCTCCCCGCCGACGCCGTCGTCGGCGAGGTGAACGACGGCTGGCGGGTCGCCCGCCACACCCTCGGCAACGAACGCGTCCACATGGCCGACCAGGTCGCCTTCGACACCGGACTCGAAGCGCTCATCACGGCGGCGAGCGGTGCCGACGGTCACGTACGGGCCCGGGTCGGCGCCCTCGTCGCCGAGGCCCACGCCCTGGCCTGCATCGGCCTGCGCACCACCCTGCGCCAGGTCTCCGGCCTCGAACCCGGCCCGGGCGCGAGCGTCCGCAAGCTCGTCCAGACCGTCCACCAGCAGAAGGTCGCCGAACTCGCCCTCGAACTCCTCGGCCCGGCGGGCGCGGTGGCGGAGGGCGCGGGGGAGCGGGCCGTGCACGGGCTGCTGATGTCGCGCTGCCTGACCATCGCGGGCGGGACCACGCAGGTACAGCTCAATGTCGTCGCCGAGCGGCTGCTCGGCCTGCCGAGAGACTGAGGGGGCCCAGGAGATGGGCAAGGCGTACATCGTCGGTGTGGGCATGACG
This sequence comes from Streptomyces sp. NPDC126499, assembly GCF_040302485.1. Lineage (NCBI taxonomy): Bacteria > Bacillati > Actinomycetota > Actinomycetes > Kitasatosporales > Streptomycetaceae > Streptomyces > Streptomyces sp. NPDC126499. Next base: position 73,498 of record NZ_JBEOUO010000030.1, read on the forward strand.
AAGTTCGAGAAGCCGGAGACCCGCGACTGGCAGTACTGGGACATGGCGAAGGAGGCCGGCACCGCCGCCCTGGCCGACGCGGGCATCCCGTACGAGCGCGTCGAGCAGGTGCCCGTCGGCTACTGCTTCCAGCCCTCCACGGCCGGGCAGCGCGCCGCGTACGAACTCGGCCTGACCGGCGTACCCGTGTACAACGTCCACAACAACTGTGCGACGGGGTCGACCGCGCTGATGATGGCGCGTCAGTTCGTGGAGGGCGGGATCGCGGACTGCGTCCTCGCGCTCGGCTTCGAGAAGATGGCGCGGGGCGCGCTGGGCGGTGGAGCCGGAGCCGGGGACTTCGCCACGTCCCCGGTCGCCCGGCACTACGGGATCATGGCCGCCGGGCACGGCTTCGCGACGTCCCCGCCCACCGCCCAGATCTTCGGCAACGCGGCCCGCGAGCACATGGACCGCTACGGGACGACCGAGGCGCAGCTCGCGGCCGTCGCCGCCAAGAACCACCGGCACTCGTCCCGCAACCCCCGCGCCCAGTTCCAGGACGTCCACACGGCCGAGGAGATCCTCGCCGCCAGGACCGTCCACCGGCCGCTGACCAGACTCCAGTGCTCGCCGACCTCGGACGGCGCGGCGGCGGCGGTCGTCGTCTCCGGGCGGTTCGTGAGCGAACACGGGCTCGCGGGCCGGGCGGTGGAGATCGTGGCGCAGGCGATGACGACGGACACCGAGGAGTCCTTCGCGTCCGGCTCCTGCATCGACGTCGTCGGCCGCCCCATGTCCCGGGCGGCGGCCCGGCAGGTGTACGAGGCGTCCGGGCTCGGCATCGAGGACGTGGACGTGGTCGAGCTGCACGACTGCTTCTCCGTCAACGAGCTGCTGACCTACGAGGCCCTCGGCATGTGCGAGGAGGGCGCCTCCGGCAAGCTCGTCGAGTCGGGCGCGACGACGTACGGCGGACGGTGGGTCGTGAACCCCTCGGGCGGCCTCATCTCCAAGGGACATCCGCTGGGCGCCACGGGTCTCGCGCAGGCCGCCGAACTGGTGTGGCAGCTACGGGGCGAGGCGGGCGGACGCCAGGTGGCGGGCGCGCGGGTGGGCCTCGCGCACAACATCGGGCTCGGCGGCGCGGCGGTGGTGACGATGCTGCGGGGCGGGGTGTAGGGGCCGGCGGTGCCGGGCGGGGGGTGGTCAAGGGGCGGACGGCGTCCCGGCCTGGGGTGGTCAAGGGGCGGATGACGTCCCGGGCTGGGGTGGTCAAGGGGCGGATCGCGTCCCGGGCTGGGGCCGGAGGGCGGGGGCCGGTCGGTCCCCGGGCCCGGCCCCCCGGGCCCGGCCCCCGGGCCCGGGGGCTGTCCGGGTCCCGGGCCTGTCCCGGGCGCGGTCGTAGGGCGTGCGGCCGATGTACGGGGCGGGCCCGTTCTGCGACCATGACCCGCATGCCGCAGACACGCACCGCGAAGGACTCCGCCACCGACCCCTCCATATCCCCGCCCGCCCGCCTCTGGCTGGTGGTCCTCGTCGCCTGCGCGGGCCAGTTCCTCGTCGTCCTCGACGTGTCCGTCGTCAACGTGGCGCTGCCGTCGATGCGGACGGCCCTCGGGCTCACCGCGCCGGGCCTCCAGTGGGTGGTGAGCGTGTACTCGATCGCGTTCGCCGGCTTCATGCTGCTCGGCGGGCGGGCGGCGGACCTGTTCGGCCGCAAGCGCATGTTCATGGCGGGACTCGCGCTCTTCACGCTGGCTTCGGTGGCGGGCGGGCTCGCCACCGAGGGCTGGCAGTTGCTCGCCGCCCGCGCCGTGCAGGGCCTCGGCGCGGCCGTCCTCTCGCCGTCCACGCTGACCCTCGTGACCGCCGCCGTCCCCGCCGGGCCGGCCCGCACCCGGGCCGTCGGCACCTGGACCGCCGTCGGGGCGGCCGGCGGCGCGGCGGGCGGTTTCGTCGGCGGCGTCCTCGTCGACCTGCTCTCCTGGCGCTGGGTCCTGCTCATCAACGTGCCCGTCGGCGCCCTCGTCCTGCTCGGCGCCTTCTGCTGGCTCGGCGAGAGCCGCGCGGGCGGCGGGCGGCGCCTGGACCTGCCGGGCGCCGTCCTCGTCACGGCGGGCCTGGCGACCCTCGCGTACGGCATCGTGCAGACGGAACAGTCGGGCTGGGCGTCGGCCGCCACCGTGCTGCCCCTGGCGGCGGGTGCGCTGCTGCTCCTCGTCTTCGTGCTCGTCGAACGGCGGGCGGCGGAACCGCTGATGCCGCTGCGGATCTTCCGTACGCGGGCGGTGTCGGCCGCCAACGTGACGATGTTCCTGTGCGGCTCGTCCTCGTTCGGCATGTGGTTCTTCATGACGCTCTACGCCCAGAACGTGCTCGGCTACCCGCCGCTCCAGGCCGGCCTCGCGCTCGTGCCGAGCTCGGCCGCCGTCATCGCCGGCTCCAAACTGGCCCCGCGCCTGATGCCGCTCATCGGCCCCCGCACCTCCGCCGTCCTCGGCGCCCTCGTCGCGGCGACCGGCTTCGCCTGGCAGTCCACGATGACCGCCGACGGCGGCTTCCTGACCACGATCCTGGGCCCCGGCATCCTCATGATGTTCGGCATCGGCGTCGCCTCCACCCCCCTCGCCATCCTCGCCACCACCGGCGCCCCCACCTCCGAGGCCGGCCTCGCCTCCGGCCTCATCAACACCTCCCGCACCATGGGCGGCGCCCTCGGCCTCGCCACCCTCTCCACCGTCGCCGCCTCGGTGACCGCGGGCGCCACCACCCCGGAGGCCCTGACCTCGGGCTACGCGGCGGCGTTCCGGCTGGCGGCGTGCGTGCTCGTGGGGACGGCGGTGGTGATGGCGGTGTGGCTGCCGAAGCCGAAGTCGAAGCCAAAGCCGGAGGCGAAGCCGAAGGGGTGACAATGCCGCCCGTGGCCGGCCGTGCGCCGTAGCGCCGCCGCCTAGGGCACCGGCGGGCGGGCACGTGCGGCGTTGCCGCCGATACCTCCGCTCCCGCCGATACCGTCACGGGCGCTGCTTCCGGTCCCGTTGCCCGCCTTCCGGGCGGCGCCGGTCGCGAGGGCCGGGTCGACGACCGTCTCGCCGCGCAGGGCCCGGCGGATCGCCTCGGCCAGCTCCTCGACCGGCCCGTCCTTGACCAGGAAGCCCGCCGCCCCGGCCTCCAGTGCCCGGCGCAGCCGGTCCGGGCCGCCGAAGGTCGCGAGGACGAGGACCCGGCAGTCCGGGACCTCGTCCCGCAGGTCCGCCGCCGCCTCGAACCCCGAGCGCCCCGGCAGCTCGACGTCCAGGAGCGCCACCTCCGGCCGCGCCGTCAGCGCCGCGTCCACGACCTCGTCCCCGCGCCCCACCTGCGCGACGACCTCCATGTCCGGCTCCATCCGGAGCAGCAGCGCGAGCCCGCCGCGCCGCATGCCCGGATCCTCGGCGAGCAGGACTCTGGTGCGCCGGAGCGGACGGTGGTCCCGCGGCATCTCGTTCACGAGGAACAGCGTAGATCCGGCGGGCCGTTGGGGCGCGCCGGGACGGCGGTCCAGGGCGTCCGGCCACTCGCGCGGGCGTGCGATAGGTTGCCCGCCATGACCGCACTCGGACCCGACGCCTGGCCGCCCGCCCCGATCACGACCGAACGGCTCGTGCTGCGCGAGTCGGAGGCCCGCGACCGGGCCGCCTTCGTCGAGCTGTTCGCGTCGCCGGAGGTCGGCACGTACATCGGTGGCGCCCGGCCGCGCGACGAGCTCGACCGGGCGATGCCCGAGGTGCCCGGCCGGCGGCCCGGCCTGTTCGTCATCGAGGCCGAGGGGGCGATGATCGGCATGATCACGCTCGACCCGCGCGCCCCGGAGCGCCCCGGCCACGTCCGCCCGGAGGGCGGGGAGGCCGAGCTCGGCTACCTGCTCCTGCCGCACGCCTGGGGACGCGGTTACGCCGCCGAGGCGTGCGCGGCGGCACTCGACTGGTTCGCCGCCACCTTCCCCGGCGAGCCGGTGGTCCTCTCCACCCGGACCGCCAACGCCCGCGCGATGCGCCTCGCCGAGAAGCTGGGATTCACCGAGGCGGAGCGATTCGAGGAGTACGGCGCCGAGCAGTGGTTCGGGGTCTGGTCCCCGGCCCCGCCGACCGCCTGAGCCGGGTGTCCGCGTGCCTTAGTGGTGCCAGGCCCGGCCGCCCGTGTTGTGGATGAAGCGCTGCAGGACCTTGAGCGTGGTCAGATACTCCTCGTCGGAGATGCCCGCGTGCCGCTCGGCCCACAGCTCGTCCTGGAGGGCCGCCGCCTTCTCGAAGAAGGCCCGGCCCTCCGGCGTGAGGCTCAGGCGGCCTGCGCCGTCCTCGGTGATCCAGCCCCGGGCGACCGTGGTGTCGATCTCCTCCTCCATGGTGGTCGCGCCCGTGCGGAGGTAGCCGCTCAGCACGCGGGTGACCTCCTCGCGGGTCCTGGGGGACTCGGCGCGGGCGACCTGGGCGAGGACCCACCACTGGGGCTGCGTCGTGCCGATCCCGGCGAGGGCGGCGCGGGTGCGCGAGACGACGGCGTCGTAGGCGGCCCAGCTCCAGTAACCGATCGGCTGCCTGATCAGTTCGGCGTCGTCGTGCGAGTACTGCATGGCCGGATCCTCCGTCGGTGTGCGGAACGGTGCGTGGAACGGTTGCTGCGATACGTACGACCGTAGGAACTCAACCGGACTTGAGGTCAAGGACGGCCCGCGATCAGTGATCTGACGTGCCGTCAGGATGCTTCCCAACCCACAGGCCCTCCGCTATACATGGGACCACCGAACTGGAACGCGTTCTAAGTTCGTTCGGTCCCGCACGGCCTCGGCGCGGTCGACGGTGCGGACGGCCGCGCCGAGGTCTTCACCTGCCACAAGGAGCCGCAACGCGATGCCCATTGACGCCGCCAAGGCCGTCGCCGCCGAACCCCGCAGCGCCGAGATCGCCTGGGACCACAAGGACGTCCAGCTCTACCACCTCGGCCTCGGCGCCGGCATCCCCGCGACCGACCCCGACGAGCTGCGCTACACCCTCGAATCCCGGCTCAGCGTCCTGCCCAGCTTCGCCACCGTCGCGGGCGGGGGCATGGGCGTCGTCGGCGGACTCTCCGCTCCCGGCATCGACATCGACCTCGCCGCCGTCCTGCACGGTGGCCAGTCGATCACCCTGCACCGCCCGCTGCCCGTCGCCGGCAAGGCCGTCTCGACCTCCCGCGTCGCCGCGGTCTACGACAAGGGCAAGGCCGCCGTCCTCGTGCTCCGCTCCGAGGCCGCCGACGCCGACGGGCCGCTGTGGACCAGCGACGCCCAGATCTTCGTGCGCGGGGAGGGCGGCTGGGGCGGCGACCGCGGGCCCTCGGAGCGCCTCGAACCGCCCGCCCGCGAGCCCGACGCCACCGTCGAGCGGCCCGTCCGCGAGGACCAGGCCCTGCTCTACCGGCTCTCCGGCGACTGGAACCCGCTCCACGCCGACCCCGAGTTCGCCAAGCTCGCGGGCTTCGACCGGCCCATCCTGCACGGCCTCTGCTCGTACGGCATGACCCTCAAGGCGGTCGTCGACACCCTCCTCGACGGCGACGTCACCCGCGTCCGCTCGTACCGCACCCGCTTCGCCGGGATCGTCTTCCCGGGCGAGACCCTGCGGATGCGGATGTGGGCTGCCGAGGGCCGTACGCAGGTGACGGTCACCGCCGTCGAACGGGACGACGCCCCCGTCCTCGCCGACACCGTCGTCGAACACTCCTGACCACTCCTGACCACCCCTGAGAGTCCCAGAAAGCCCCCGATAACCTCTGACAACCCCGGAAAACCTCTGACAACCCCGGAAAACCCCCGAGGGGAGCCGCAGCATGCGCGCAGCCGTACTGCACGAGATCGGCCAGGACAAGCTCGAAGTCCTCGACGACGTCGAGGCGGTGGGCTTCGGCCCCGGCAAGGTCAGGATCCGGGTCCGGGCCACCGGCCTGTGCCACTCCGACCTTTCCGCCATGAGCGGCGTGCTCCCGCAGCCCGCGCCCTTCGTCCCCGGGCACGAGGGCGCCGGCGAGATCGTCGACGTGGGCGACGGCGTCACCGGACTGAGCGCCGGACAGCGGGTGCTGCTGTGCTGGCTGCCGGCGTGCGGCGGCTGCCCCGCCTGCAAACGCGGCCAGACCCAGCTCTGCCTGGCCGGCTTCATGAACGCCGGCACCCCCAACTTCAAGCGCCCCGGCGGCGACGTCTTCGGCTTCGCCGGCACCGGCACCTTCGCCGAGGAGGTCGTCGTCGACGCCGGCTGCGCGGTCCCCATCCCCGACGACGTATCCTTCGACATCGCCGCGCTCATCGGCTGCGGCGTGACGACCGGTCTCGGTGCGGCCATCAACACCGCGAAGGTGGAGGCCGGTTCGTCCGTCGCCGTCATCGGCTGCGGCGGCGTCGGCATCTCCGCGATCCAGGGAGCCAAGCTCCAGGGCGCCGCCCAGATCGTCGCCGTCGACCCCGTCGAGTCCCGGCGCGAGGCCGCCCTCCGCTTCGGCGCCACCGAGGCCGTCGCCCCCGACGCGCTCGCCGACGCCAAGCAGCGCGTCACCGGCGGCGAGGGCTTCGACTACGTCTTCGAGGTCGTCGGCAGGTCCACCACCGCGCGGACCGCCTACGAGACCACCCGGCGCGGCGGCACCCTCTGCGTCGTCGGCGCCGGCGCCCTCGACGACTTCCTCCAGCTCAACATGTTCGAGCTGTTCTTCGACGAGAAGCGGATCCTGCCGTCGATGTACGGGGGCGGGGACGTGCTCCGCTCGTACGAACGGGCCATCGCGCTCTGGCGGGCCGGCCGCATCGACCTCGCGTCCCTGATCACCCACCGGGTCCCGCTCGCGGGCATCAACGAGGCGCTGGAGCAGATGCGGACGGGTGTGGCGCTGCGCACCTGCATCGAGATCTGAGGCTGGATCCCATATCCAGGATCCGATCTCCCGGACTGGATCCCATATCCAGGATCCGATCTCCCGGACTGGATCCAATATCCCGTCGAACTCTGAGAGGACCGACCCATGTCACTCCCTCTTGAGGGGCTGAGCGCGATCGTCACCGGTGCCGGGCGCGGACTCGGCCGGGCCGAGGCGGTCGAGCTGGCCCGGCTCGGTGCCGCCGTCGTCGTCAACGACTACGGGCAGCCGGGCCGGGACGGCTCCGGCGAGGCCTCCGCCGCCCCCGCCGAGGAGGTCGTGGCGGAGATCCGCGCGGCCGGCGGCCGGGCCGTGGCCCACCTCGGCGACGTCGCCGACTTTGAGACCGCGCGCGGTCTCGTCGAGCTGGCCGTGAGCGAGTTCGGCAAACTGGACGTCCTGGTCAACAACGCGGGCATCCTGCGCGACCGGATGGTCTTCTCCATGAGCGAGGACGAGTGGGACTCGGTGATCCGGGTCCACCTCAAGGGCCACTTCAACACCACCCGCTTCGCCGCCGCGCACTGGCGCGGCCGGGCCAAGGCGGGGGAGAGCGGTGTCTACGGCCGGATCGTCAACACCTCCTCCGAGGCCTTCCTCGCGGGTTCGGCGGGACAGCCCAACTACGCGGCGGCCAAGGGCGGGATCGTCGGTCTCACCACCTCCACGGCGCTCGCCCTCGCCAAGTACGGGGTCACCGTCAACGCCATCTGTCCGCGCGCCCGGACCCGGATGACCGAGGACGTGTTCGCCGGCTTCGCCGAGCCGACGTCACCGGACGAGCTCGACCCGCTGTCGCCCGAGCACGTGGCGCCGCTCGTCGGCTACCTCGCCTCCCCGGCGGCGGCCGGGGTCAACGGGCAGCTGCTCGTCGTCCACGGCGGCATGGTGGCGATCGTGGACCGCCCCAAGGTGGCCGCCACGTTCGACACGGCCAAGGACGTCTTCACGTACGGGGAACTGGACGGTCTGCTCACCCCGTACTACGCGGCCCGCCCGGCGGGGGAGACCTTCGCGGCGGCGGAAGTCCTCGCCTTGAGGAAGGGCTGAACGAACGGTCCGTGGGGAAGCGAACGGCCCCGGGGAAACGAACGGCCCCCGGGTTTCCCCGGGGGCCGTTCGCCGCTCACTGGGAGTCGGACTCGCGACGGTGGCGGCCGTGCGGCGAGGACGTGGAGTCCTCCGCCCGTGCGGCCGGGCCCCGGTGCTTGCCGGAGCCGCTCGACTCCTGTGCCTCCGTGTTGCTCATGGTGGAACTCACCCCGTAGAAATCGCTCTTGCTGTGCGGCCCGGAGTCTAACCAGCGGGTTTGCGGTCGGTCAGAGGAGCCTGCTGCAAGGGCACCGGGCGGCACACCCGGGGCCCCTCGGCTACCGGCCCCGACTCCCGGTCCGGCACCCGCCCCGGCGCCCGGTCCGAGTCCCGTTCCGGCTCCGTTAGGGGGAGTTCGGCTGGCTCCTCCAGGGTGGCGAGCCCGCAGGGCGTCCCGGGTGTCGCGTACGGCAGCCTCAGCACGCCGTCGGCCGTCCACAGGCCGGATCCGGCCAGCCAGCCCAGCGGCGCGGCCAGTTGGTGCATGCGGCGCGAGGACGGCCGCCACATCCCCACCCAGCTGCCCGCCGCCGCGTCGATCCGCAGCGCCACACCGCAGCTCTCCGGCATGAGCACCTGCCCCGGCTGCACCGCGAACGGCGTCACCGCCGCGTCGTCGAGCCGCAGACACTCCGGGAACCGCACCGGCAGCAGGCTCCCGAGCACCCCCCAGCCGAGCCGGTCATGGCCCGGGGACGGCGCGTCGGAGCGGATGAGCAGCAGTCCGCTGTCCGGGTCCGCGAGCAGCAGCCGGTCATGGCTCTGCTCCGTGATCTGGAGCAGGGGCGTGACCTCCCCGCCGCGCTCCAGGTCGATCGCCACCGCCTTCACCGGGCCGTCGCCCAGGCGCCGGTCCAGGGCCAGCATCCGCCCCGTGCGGTCCAGCCAGACCCCGCCCGAGCACCAGCCCTTCACCTCGGCCACCTGCTCGGGCCCGAAGGCCCCGCCGGCCACCAGCCACAGCGTGGTGGTGTCCTCGCCGACACCCATCGCGTACGCGCAGATGCCGTCCGGCGACGGGGGCAGGAGCACCAGCTCGCCCGAGGGGGGCGCCTCGACGGCGCCGAGGGCCAGTTCGCCGGTCTCCGGGCCGGTCGGGTAGAGCAGCGAGAACGTGTACCGGCGTCCGTCCACCCGGCGGCCGATCAGCACCCGTCCGTCCGCGAGCGGCAGCAGCAGCGCGCCGGGGTCCTCGGGCTGCGCGAGGGGGAGCGGTACGGCGTACGGCTCGGGGCCGTCCAGCGTCCACCGCTCCACGTACAGCGCGTCCCCCGATCCGGCGAGCCGCGCCGCGTAGGCGCCGTTCGCCGTGATCGTGAACCCCGTGGGCCAGACCGCGTCCCCACCTTCAGCGGCGGTCTCGATGGCACAGGCTGTCATCGACTCGTCACCTCCGGCCACGAAGCTAGTTTTCGCACTTCCAGCCGAACAACACGAGCCACCCCACTTCACCCCAAAGGGTGGCGGTGCGCCGATTCGGCTGAGCGGAGGGGGCGGGTTGTGCTCGTGTGACCAGGGGTGGCTAAGGTAAGGCGACCCTAAGTGGAAGCTGTGAGTCCGCGGACGGGTCGTCGAACAGCCGATCCGCCGGCCCGAACGGTGGCGCCCCACAGCGCCTCCCGCCGTGCCGCCGGCCCGTGCCGTCCGGCCGTATCCGCCCGCTCCCCACGCACGCGTACAGGAGACCCGCATGTCCCTCCGCCGCCGCGGCACCGCTGCCGCCGCCCTCAGCCTCGCCGCCGCGCTCACCCTCGCGGCCTGCGGAGGCGGTGACGGCTCCTCGGACGCCCCGAAGAAGGACGACGGCGGAAAGAAGAAGGACGTCGCCACCGGCGGCAAGGACTTCGGGGACGCCGCCGCCAAGACCGCCGCCATGGGCACGGACGCCAAGCCCGGCCAGTTCCCGCGCACCCTCACCCACGCGCTCGGCAAGACCGAGATCCCGGCCGCGCCCAAGCGGGTCGTCGTCCTCGACGTCGGCGAGCTCGACAACGTCGTCTCCCTCGGCGTCAAGCCCGTCGGCTACGCCCCCTCCGAGGGCGACGACGGCATCCCCGGCTACCTGAAGAAGGACGCCGGCAACCCGAAGTCCGTCGGCACCATCAACAACCTCAACCTGGAGGCGATCGCCAACCTCCAGCCCGACCTCATCCTCGGCAGCCAGCTGCGCGCCGCCGACAAGTACGACGAGCTGTCGAAGATCGCCCCCACCGTGTTCTCCATCCGCCCGGGCTTCACCTGGAAGGAGAACTACCTCCTCAACGCCGCCGCCCTCGACAAGACCGCCGACGCCAAGTCGAAGCTCGCCGCGTACGAGACCAAGGCCAAGCAGCTCGGCACGGACATCGGCCCCAACAAGCCGACCGTCTCGATGGTCCGCTACCTGCCGGGCAAGATCCGCCTCTACGCGAAGGCCTCCTTCATCGGCACCATCCTCGAGGACGCCGGTCTGCCGCGACCCAAGAACCAGCAGATCAACGAGCTGGCCGCCGAGATCAGCCCGGAGAAGATCGACCAGGCGGACGCCGACTGGATCTTCACCGGCGTCTACGGCGACCCCAAGGCCACCAAGCGGGACACCGCCCAGGCCAACCCGCTCTGGAAGAACCTCAAGGCGGTCAAGGCCGGCCAGGCCAAGGACGTCCCGGACGAGACCTGGTACCTCGGCCTCGGCGTCACCGCGGCGAACAGCGTCCTCGACGACCTGCGCGCCGACCTGGTGAAGAAGTAGGACCGACCGCCCGAGGTCACCGGGCCGGGGCTCAGCGGTCCGAGCTCGACGGACCTGGGCTCGACGGACCTGGGCTCAGCGGACCGGCGCTCAGCGGACCCAGGTCACCGGACCCGGGCTGAGTGGACCCGGAGCTCAGCGGACCCGGTTATCCACAGGTCAGGACGGCGGGGCACGGAGGACAGGTAGCCTTTCCTCCGTGCCCCGTCTGTCTGAAGTCATCGCCGAGCTCGACGCCCTCTGGCCGCCCGAGCGGGCCGAGCAGTGGGATGCCGTCGGCACCGTCTGCGGTGACCCCGACGCCGAGGTCCGCCGCGTGCTCTTCGCCGTCGACCCCGTCCAGGAGATCGCCGACGAGGCGATCGACCTCGGCGCCGACCTGCTCGTCACCCACCACCCGCTCTATCTGCGCGGGACGACGACCGTCGCCGCCTCCCACTTCAAGGGCCGCGTCGTGCACACCCTGATCAAGCACGACATCGCCCTCCACGTGGCGCACACCAACGCCGACACCGCCGACCCCGGCGTCTCCGACGCCCTCGCCGGCGCCCTGGACCTGCGCGTGACCGGACCGCTCGTCGAGGAGAACAACCTCGGCCGGATCTGCGAGCTGGACCGGCCCGAGACCCTCGCCGAGTTCGCGGCGCGCGCCGCGAAGCGGCTGCCCGCCACCGCGCAGGGCATCCGCGTCGCCGGCGACCCCGACATGGTGCTGCACCGGGTCGCCGTCAGCGGCGGCTCCGGCGACAGCCTCTTCGACGCCGTACGCGCCGCGGGCGTCGACGCCTTCCTCACCGCGGACCTGCGCCACCACCCCGTCTCCGAAGCCACCCAGCACGCCACGCGGTCCCGCCCGCTGGGCCTGGTCGACGCCGCGCACTGGGCCACCGAATGGCCCTGGTGCGAGCAGGCCGCCGCCCAGCTCGACACGATCTCCGACCGCCATGGCTGGGACCTCCGCGTCCACGTCTCGAAGACGGTCACCGACCCCTGGTCCTCCCACCACACCTCTTCTGGAGCCCCCAACTGAACGCCGCGCCCGCCGACCAGATCCGACTTCTCGACGTCCAGGCCCTGGACGTACGCCTCCAGCAGATCGCGCACAAGCGCCGGTCGCTGCCCGAGCACGACGAGATCGAATCGCTGACCAAGGACCTCACCCAGCTGCGCGACCTGCTGGTCGCCGCGCAGACCGAGGAGAGCGACTGCGCCCGCGAGCAGACCAAGGCCGAGCAGGACGTGGACCAGGTGCGCCAGCGCTCCGCCCGCGACCAGCAGCGCCTCGACTCCGGCGCCGTCTCCTCGCCGAAGGACCTGGAGAACCTCCAGCGCGAGATCGCCTCGCTCGCCAAGCGCCAGGGCGACCTGGAGGAGATCGTCCTCGAGGTCATGGAGCGCCGCGAGTCCGCGCAGGAGCGGGTCGCCGAGCTGACCGAGCGGGTCTCCTCCGTCCAGGCCAAGGTCGACGACGCGACCGCCCGCCGTGACGCCGCCGAGGCCGCGCTCGACGCCGACGCCGCCTCCGTCGCCAAAGAGCGCGAGCTGGTGGCGGGCTCCGTGCCGGCGGACCTGATGAAGCTGTACGAGAAGCTGCGCGAGCAGCAGGGCGGGGTCGGCGCGGCGCGGCTGTACCAGCGCAAGTGCGAGGGCTGCCACATCGAGCTGAACATCACCGAGCTCAACGAGGTCCGCGCGGCCGCCGCCGACGCGGTGCTCCGCTGCGAGAACTGCCGCCGGATCCTGGTCCGCACGTCGGAGTCCGGCCTGTAATGCGCGAGCTCGTGGTCGAGGCGGACGGCGGCTCCCGGGGCAATCCGGGACCCGCCGGTTACGGCGCGGTCGTCCTCGACCCGGCGACGGGGGAGACGCTCGCGGAGCGGGCCGAGTACATCGGCGTGGCCACGAACAACGTCGCCGAGTACAAGGGGCTGATCGCCGGACTGCGGGCGGCCTTCGAGCTGTTCCCGGACGCCACGGTCCACGTGCGCATGGACTCCAAGCTGGTCGTCGAGCAGATGTCCGGCCGCTGGAAGATCAAGCACCCCGACATGAAGCCGCTGGCCGCCGAGGCCGCCCGGGTCTTCCCGGCCGGCCGGGTGCGGTACGAGTGGATCCCGCGCGAGCGCAACAAGCACGCGGACCGGCTCGCGAACGAGGCGATGGACGCCGGGCGTCGGGGTGAGCAGTGGAGCCCGGCCGCCTCCACCGCGGCCGTCACCTCCGCCGCCCCTGCCGCCGACCTCGCGGCGGCCCGCAGCGCGGCGGGCGACGCGACGGCGGGCGCGGC